>JAYSWK010000364.1:0-4040 GCA_043718085.1 Rhodobacterales bacterium | reverse complement strand
ACAGGTGCTGGCAGCTTGTCTTCATAAGAATAGCCCGACAGGGACACGGCAGCCCCAAGGCGGGGTGCCGCACTGGCAAAAGTCGCCACATATTGCGGTGCAAGCGGGCTGTCCGGGGCCAGAATGGCGATCCCGCTGACCGGGTCGGAAAAGGTGACCTGCGCTGTCACCGCCCGGTCAAGCACAACTTTGCCACAGCCCGTGACGGCGTCGAACGTGGTCAGGACGGTGCCCTTGGTGTCGATGAAGATGCCGCTGCGCGACTGTTTGGGATGGCGCACCTCAAGCCCGGTCAGCAAGCCGCGCTTGGCCGCCTCGCCCAGGGGCACGAGGCCGGGGTCCAGAACCTGATCGCCCAGCGCACGGAAACTTGACTGAACGGCAGGCAGCACGCGCGCCATCCTATCGGCATCGGCGCGGTTCCAGCTGATCAGATAGCCCTTGATATTGCCGTTTTCAGCGGCGGCAAAGGCCAGGGTTTCGATCTTTTCATTGCTGCCATGGATGGTGAAAAAGCTTTCCTCCAGCGCCCGCTCGCCAGTGGGCGGCACCAGTTCCAGCGTCTGAAGCACATCGTAAAGCCCGGCCAGACCCGACGCACCGCCGGGTTCCGATATCAGCAGAACCTTCAGCCCTGACCCGGCCTTTGGCGCGTAATGCACGAACGGCGGCTCGTAGCGGTCGTACTGGATCAGGGCCATGGGCAAAGTGATCTCGATGCCCGCTTCGGCCTCGGATACCGTGTCGAACCCGAATTCGGCCTTGTCGGCGCTGTAGGTCGCGGTCAGAACGCCGCGTTGTTTGGTGGACAACACACCGGTCGCCTCATAGCCATTGGCCTCTTGCCAGGCGGCCATCGAGGCGCGGGTGCCGCGGCCGAAATGGCCATCAACCCCGCCGTCGTAAAAGCCATACCAGCCAAGGGCCTCTTGCAGTGCCATCCGGTCGGCATCGCTCAATGCGTCCTCGGCTGCTTTGGATTGCGGCAGCGTCTCGTCGGGTTCGCTGGCCGGTGCAACCTCTGCGGCCGCTTCGGTGCCGGGCGCAGGGTCAGGCTGGGGCAGCGTTCCGGCCTCGGCATTGGCATCGGCGCCCGCGGGCCAGAACCGGCTGCCAAAGCCCGTGCCATCGGCCAGAAAGCTGTCGGCCGGGATCAGGTTCTGGCGCCGCAGGTCCAGAAGACGGGCTTCGGCCGCTCCGCGCGACTGTGGCCCAAGCGCGATGCCATACCAGCCAGAGCCGAGCCTGTAGCCTTCGACATCCGTGAACAGCCCGCCATAGGCGCGGGCCCGGTCCATCGCCAGGTTCAGATCCGGTTGCGCCTCGATCTGCAGCCACATCTTGTCTTGTGCGGCCACGGGCAGGGCCAGACACAGGGCAAAAAGACCCGCAAGAATTGTCAGAATTCGCATCGTCACAATACCTTTTCCCCTGTCACCCCAGGCCCCTTGCCGTAAGCGGGTCGCGACTTTTGCCCCTTCTAGCAGGATCGCCCAAGGATGCACCCCCATTTTGCCGGGAAATCGGCGCATTGGCCCCCTGCCGCCACATTGACCCTTGCGCCCTTGCCCCCTATGGAGAAGGCGCATTGCCAGAGGCCCGCCACCCCATGTCCACAATCGCCGCCCGTCCCGCCCCCCGCAGCTTTCAAGAGGTGATCCTGCGCCTGCAAACCTATTGGGCCGCCAAAGGCTGTGCGATCTTGCAACCCTATGACATGGAAGTTGGCGCCGGCACGTTTCACCCCGCCACCACCCTGCGCTCGCTTGGCGCCAAACCCTGGGCCGCGGCCTATGTCCAACCCTCGCGCCGCCCGACAGATGGGCGCTATGGCGAGAATCCGAACCGGCTGCAGCATTATTACCAGTACCAGGTCATCATCAAACCCTCGCCCCCCGACCTGCAGGACCTCTATCTGGGCTCGCTGGCCGAGATTGGCATCGACGCCGCCCTGCACGACATCCGCTTTGTCGAGGATGACTGGGAAAGCCCGACACTGGGCGCCTGGGGTCTGGGGTGGGAGGTGTGGTGCGACGGCATGGAAGTGTCGCAATTCACCTATTTCCAGCAGGTCGGCGGCCATGACTGCCGCCCGGTATCCGGCGAGCTGACCTATGGGCTGGAACGGCTGGCCATGTATGTTTTGGGCATCGACCATGTGATGGACATGCCCTTCAACGACCCGCAAAGCCCGATGGGAATTGCCCTGACCTATGGCGACATCTTCCGCCAGACCGAGGAAGAATACTCGCGCCACAACTTTGACGCGGCCAATACTGACCAGCTTTTCCAGCACTTCAAGGATGCCGAGGCCGAATGCGCCCGCCTTCTGGCCTTTGACCCGCAGGACCCAACCTCGGGCAAGCGCATCATCATGGCCCATCCCGCCTATGATCAGGCCATCAAGGCCAGCCATCTGTTCAACCTTCTGGATGCCCGCGGCGTGATCTCGGTGACGGAACGTCAGGCCTATATCGGCCGCGTCCGCACGCTGGCCAAGGCCTGCGCCGATGCCTTCCGCCAGACCGAAGCGGGGGCGGATCTGTGAATGGCAAGCTCGTCGCAGGTTTCATCGTGCTAAGCGCCCTTTTGGCGGGGGGCGCCATCTATTACCTGCAGGAATATGCCTATTATCAGGACGTCGCCTTCACGCCGGGGGCCGAGATTCTGCTGACCGATCTGCAGGGCGTGGCAGGGCCGATCCCGGTATCCGACCTGAAGGGGATCGACGGCGCCTCGTCGCCCCTGCGGTTCCGCGCCTGTTTTCACAGCGATACCGACCTGCCCACCCTGACCGAGGGGTTTCAGACCTATGACCATGCCGATCCCTTGATCGCGCCGTCGTGGTTCAGCTGTTTTGATGCCGCCCGCATCGGGGCGGCGTTGCAATCGGGCGAGGCCGTGGCCTTTCTGGGCCAGTTGGGCATAGCACCCGACGTTGACCGGGTGATCGCCGTCTTCCCCGACGGGTCCGCCTATGCCTGGCACCAGTTGCAACCCGGTGCCGACCAAAGCTCCGGAGAGTGACCCCATGAGGAAGATATGGACCTTCTGATCGAACTTTTCTCGGAAGAGATCCCCGCCCGGATGCAGGCCCGCGCCCGCGACGATCTGCGGTCAATGGTGACCAACGGACTGGTCGAGGCCGGGCTGACCTATGCCAGCGCCGGCGCCTTTTCGACGCCGCGCCGGTTGGTGCTTTCCGTCGACAGCCTGACCCCCGAAAGCCGTCCCGTGCGCGAGGAACGCAAAGGCCCGGCCACCACCGCCCCCGCCGCCGCGATCGAGGGTTTTTTGCGCTCGACCGGGCTGACGCTGGACCAGTTGGAAAAGCGCGCCGACAAGAAGGGCGAGGTCTGGTTCGCTGTCGTCGAAAAGCCTGGCCGCAAGGCCGATCTGATCGTGGCCGAAGTGCTGGAAGCCACGATCCGCAATTTTCCCTGGCCCAAGTCGATGCGCTGGGGGTCGGGGTCGTTGCGCTGGGTGCGGCCGCTGCAATCCATCCTGTGCCTTTTGTCGACCGAGACGGGCAGCACCGTGGTGCCCCTGACCGTCGATGGCATTGCGGCCACCAATAGGACCGAGGGGCACCGCTTTCTGGGTGCAGGCCGTTTTCCCGTCTCAAGTTTCGACGATTACGCCTTGAAATTGAAGCGAAATTTTGTGGTTCTGGATGCCGCCGAACGCGAGGCTGCGATCTGGCAAGGTGCTGCGAACCTTGCCTTCGCCTCGGGGCTGGAGATTGTGCCGGATGCGGGGCTCTTGACCGAGGTCGCAGGCCTTGTCGAGTGGCCCATGCCCCTGATGGGCCGGATTGACGAACAATTCCTGCATCTGCCGCCCGAGGTTCTGCAAACCTCGATGCGCGAACATCAGAAATTTTTCTCGGTCAAGAACCCGCGCTCGGGCCGGATCGAAGGCTTTGTGACCGTCGCCAATACCGAGCCCGCCGACCACGGCGCCACGATCCTGAAGGGCAACCAGAAGGTGCTGTCGGCGCGGTTGTCGGACGCGAAATTCTTCTGGGAAAAGGATTTGCG
>JAYSWK010000363.1:0-4054 GCA_043718085.1 Rhodobacterales bacterium | reverse complement strand
CGAACTCCTCGACCACGGCGGCATAGGTGCGGATCTGCTGGCGTTTTTGGCGATACATCGTGGGGTGCAGGCCAAGAGCGGCGGCTTCGATTGTGGGGAAGATGCCCTCTTCGACCGATTGGACCAGCATGCGGCCCTTGTCCCAGGGGGAAAGGTCGGCGCGGACCTCATTCTCGGCCACCATGGCGGCCATGGCATCGACGACCGAAGCGGGCTGGCGCAGGAAGGCGGCGATGGTGGTAAAGGCCGTGGGGCGCAGGCGGTTCAGGTTGTGATGCACGGTCAGGCGGCGCAGGCCCGAGATCAGGCCGTAGTCCTGAGTGCCGGTCGGGCCGTCCGACGGGGTGGACAGTTTCCAGACCTCGATCGGTTGGCGCAGGCCGGTTTCGTTGATCGAGGCCTGCAATTCGGCCAGGGCCGCCTCGTCCAGGGTCGAACGGTCGCGGGGCAGCGCATCCATCGCAATTGCCGAAAGGGGAATGTGGATGATCGGGTCCATGGCGTCTCCTGTTTTCGCGCAGGATAGCATGGAGGAACAAGGCGTTGCCGAAGGCGCGTTTGGGGCGCGCGGTCAGGCAGGGTGGTGTCGCGCCGTAGCCGACGCAGCAACCACATCCCTGCCCGAATTCACGGATCAGGCGCGGACCAGTTGTTCGTATTGCAGGGATACGCGCCTGGTCAGATCGCCGACCTCGAAATTATAGTCACCAATTTGGCCCACCGGGGTAACCTCGGCGGCGGTGCCGGTCAGCCAGCATTGTTCAAAGCTTTCCAGTTCCTCGGGCATGATGTGGCGCTCGTGGACCTTGATCTGCATGTCGCGCAGCATCTGCACGACGGTCTGCCGGGTGATGCCGTTCAGGATGCAGTCGGGCTTGGGGGTATGAACCTCGCCATCACGCACGAAGAAGATATTGGCGCCGGTCGCCTCGGCCACATAGCCGCGATAGTCGAACATCATGGCATCCGAGCAGCCTTTGGCCTCGGCCGCGTGTTTGGACATGGTGCAGATCATGTAAAGGCCAGCGGCCTTGGCGGCGTGGGGGATGGTTTCGGGGCTGGGGCGTTTCCACTTGGCGATGTCCAGTTTCGCCCCCTTCATCTTGGCGTCGCCATAATAGCTGCCCCAGGTCCAGCAGGCCACGGCCAGGCGGATCGGGTTGCGTTTGGAGGCGACACCCATGTCTTCGCCAGCGCCACGCCACGCAATGGCACGGACATAGGCATCGGTCAGGTTGTTGGCCTGAAGCACCGCCTCTTTCGCGGCTTCGATATCATCGACCGAAAAGGGCAAGGGCATGTCCAGAAGTTCGCCTGACATGCGCAGGCGGGCCGAATGTTCGCGGCTTTTGAAGATCTTGCCATTGTAGCACCGCTCGCCCTCGAACACGGCACTTGCGTAATGCAGCGCATGGGTCAGGATATGCACGTTCGCGCCGCGCCAATCGACCAGCTTGCCGTCCATCCAGATGTAACCGTCGCGATCGTCATATCCTGCCATCTCGGCCTCCAGCTTTGCAAAAGTTGCGCCAATTAGGTCCGTTTCGGACATAATCTTGCGCGAAATCGTCGGCTGGCTAACAGTTATGTCTTGGAATGTCAACAAGGCTGACGTAAATTCAGGGGACAGGAGGACCCATGGCGGAAACCACGGCATCCAGCGAAGGCCTGCTTTTCCTGACGGACGAGCAGTTGCGCAAAGGCATCGAGGCGATGTTCTTTGCCTATCGCGGCTTTACCGCCGACCCGGACCGCATTCTTGAAACGCTGGACTATGGCCGCGCCCATCACCGGGCCGTGCATTTCATCAACCGATCGCCCGGGCTGACGGTGTCGCAGCTGCTGGCGATATTGGGGGTGACCAAGCAAAGCCTGAACCGGGTGCTGCGCAGTCTGTTCGAGGATGGCATGGTCGAGGCGCGGGTGGGCCGCACCGACAAAAGGGAGCGGAGGTTGCATCTGACGGAAAAGGGTCGCGCGCTGGAGCGGGGCCTGTCGGACGCCCAACGGGCCCGGATGCGTGCGGCCTATCGCGCGGCGGGGCCCCAGGCGGTGCAGGGCTTTCGGCTGGTGCTGGAAGCGATGATGGACCCCGAGATGCGCCGCCAGTATCAGGGTCTGAAAGAGAGTGATCAATGACCGAATTGCAAGCCCATCTTCTGGTGGTTGACGACGACGAGCGCATCCGCGGCCTGTTGCAGAAATTCCTGATCCGGGGCGGATTTCTGGTCACGACGGCCCGCGATGCCGCCCAGGCGCGGCGGCTTTTGGGCGGGCTGGATTTCGACCTGTTGGTGCTGGATGTCATGATGCCGGGCGAGGATGGCATCACGCTGACCCGCGATCTGCGCCGCACCATGGCCACGCCGATTCTTTTGCTGACGGCCAAGGGCGAGGCGCAGAACCGGATCGAAGGGCTGGAAGCGGGGGCGGATGACTATCTGGTGAAACCCTTTGAACCGAAGGAGCTTTTGCTGCGCATCAACGCCATTCTGCGTCGGGTGCCGCAGGCCAAGCCGGCGGATACCGGGCCGAAGTCGCTGCAACTGGGTGCGGTGCGCTATGACCCGGAGCGTGGGGAATTGTGGCGCGGGGCCGAACTGATTCGCCTGACCGCCACAGAGGCCCAATTGATGCGAATCTTTGCCGCCGCCCCCGGTTCGCCCATTGCGCGCGACCGGCTGGTCGGGGATATCGAAGGGGCCGAAGTGGGCGACAGGGCGGTCGATGTGCAGATCACCCGGCTGCGCCGCAAGATCGAGGAAGACCCCAAGCAGCCGCGCTATCTGCAAACCGTGCGGGGGGAGGGCTATCTGTTGCAACCGGACTAGGCGGCCATAAGGGCCGGGATTTCGCAGGACAGGAGGGGAGCGCAAATGACATCTATCTTCGATCTGGAAACCGCGGTTGTCCTGATTGACCTTGATGTGGTCGAGGCCAATATTGCGCGGGCACAGAGCCTGTTTGACGGCCTGGGCATCGGATTTCGGCCGCATATCAAGACCCACAAGATCCCCTTTCTGGCCGAATTGCAGATGAAGCAGGGGGCGATCGGGATCGCGGTGCAGAAAATCTCAGAAGCCGAGGTTTTCGCGGGCGCGGGGTTCACCGATATCACTTTGTGCTTCAATCTGCTGTCGGCGGCGAAAATCGCCCGGCTGCGGGCCCTGATGGCGCATGGTCACATGACGGTGGTTGCCGATAATATCGAGACTGTGCAGGCCCTTTCGGCTGGAATGGCGGGCAGTCAGACCCGGCTGGATGTGCTGGTGGAATGCGATACCGGCTCGGGGCGCTGTGGGGTGCAAAGCCCGCAGGCGGCCTGCGATCTGGCGCGGGCCATCGCGGTAAGCCCGGGCCTGAGTTTTGCTGGCCTGATGACCTATCCGCCGGCCGGCGGGACGTTGCGGGTTCAGGAATTTCTGTCACAGGCACGCGCGCTGTGCGTCGCTGACGTCGGGCATTGCAGGGTCGTTTCGGGGGGCAACACGCCGTCGCTTCTGGATGCGGGTCTGGCACCGGTTTTGACCGAATACCGGGCCGGGACCTATATTTACAATGACCGGTCGCTGGTGGCGCGGGGGGCGTGCAGGCTGGCCGATTGCGCGCTGACGGTGCTGGCGACCGTGGTCAGCCGGCCAACGCCGACGCGCGCGGTTCTGGATGCAGGTTCAAAAAGCCTGACGTCGGACCTATTGGGCCTGAATGGCTATGGCGAAATCCTGGGTTTTCCGGATGCGGTGATCAGCGGCCTGTCGGAAGAACATGGCCATGTGACGCTGAAAACAGGCTCTGACATGCCCAAAATCGGCCAAAAAGTGCAGATCGTGCCGAACCACGCCTGCCCGGTCAGCAACCTTGTCGATCAGGTCACCTTTCACCGCAGCGGCAAGGTTGTGCGCGAGGCCGAAGTTGTGGCACGCGGAACGGTGGTCTAACCCCGTGCCTGCGCCAATAGCCTGGCGCGTTGGAAGTCTACCATATCCGGGGCGGGCTGGTTTTCCTCGAGAAAGGTTTTGAACGGGTCCTCGACGGCGGTCGTGATGCCGGACAG
>JAYSWK010000362.1:0-1588 GCA_043718085.1 Rhodobacterales bacterium | reverse complement strand
TTGCCGTCGATCCGGCGAAATGGGTCAGCCAGTTGACCGAGCGGTTTGACGAGGGCGACCACGACGAGTTTCTGGAACACGTCAAGTTGGAGATGTATTCCGACCAGGTGTTCTGCTTTACCCCCAAGGGTGATGTGGTGCAGTTGCCGCGCGGGGCGACACCCCTGGATTACGCCTATGCGATCCATACGCGGATCGGCAATTCCTGCGTTTCGGCCAAGATTGACGGGATCCGCGTGCCGTTGTGGACGCGACTGAAGAACGGCCAGTCGGTCGAGATCATCACCGCCGAAGGCCAGTCGCCGCAGGCCAGCTGGATCGACATTGTGACCACGGGCCGCGCCAAGGCCGCCATTCGCCGGTCGTTGCGCGAGGAAGACCGGGGCCGTTTCGTCAAGCTGGGCCACGAATTGGCCCGCGCGGCCTTTGACCATGTCGGCCGCAAGGCGACGGACAAGGCCCTGCGCACGGCGGCCAAGATGCTGGGACTGGCGGGCGAGGATGATCTGCTGGCCCGGCTTGGATCGGCCGAACTGACCGCGCGCAAGGTGTTGGAGACGCTGTATCCGGATCTCAAGCTTGGCCAAGAGGGCGAGGTGGACGCCCAGCGCCCCGTGCTTGGGCTGACGGCCGATCAGACGCTGAAACGGGCGCAATGCTGTCAGGCCGTCCCCGGCGAGCGCATCGTTGGCATCACCTATCCAGGACGGGGTGTGATCGTCCATGCGATTGATTGCCGGGCGCTGGAGGAATTCGAGGAACAGCCGGCGCGCTGGATTGACCTGCATTGGCAAAGCGGGCGGCATCCGGCAGTCTATACCGTGTCGCTGGATGTGGCGATTTCAAACGATGCGGGGGTTCTGGGCCATGTCTGCACCGTGATTGGTGATCAGAAAGCCAATATCAGTGACTTGAAGTTCACGGAACGCAAACCAGATTATTACAGATTGACGATAGAGGTTGACCTGCGCGACGTCGAGCACCTGCATATGGTGATGACGGCGCTGGAGGCGGAAACGGATGTGGCGCAAGTGGCGCGGGTGCGGGACGTCTCGCGCAAGCCCTGAGGCCAGTGGGGAGGCAACGTGTTCAAGCGCCGAACCCCGATGGGGTGGTGGGACTGGCTGAAAGAACAGGTCTATCCGGCGCGTGGGTTCAAACGCCAGGTCATCTATATGTGGCACCGCCTGCGCCGACTGCCTGACCCGCCACATCGCATTGCCCGGGGCGTCTTTGCGGGAACTTTCGTGAACTTCCCGCCGATCCTGGGCGTGCAGATGATCAGTGCCGCGGCGCTGGCCTGGGTGATGCGCGGCAATATCGTGGCCGCCCTTCTGGCCACCTTTCTGTCCAACCCGATCACGACACCGTTGATTGCCTGGGTTTCGCTGGAGACCGGCTATTGGCTTTTGGGGGTCAAGGGCGGGATCGACCTGGAGCATGTCTATAACGCATTTTCGGCTGCGGGCGCCGATCTGTGGCACAATGTGGCCGCGGCCTTCGGGCCGCAGGTGGCGCGATGGGATGGGCTGGCCCGGTTCTGGCGCGAGATCTATCTGCCCTATCTGGTTGGCTCGATCCTGCCGGG
>JAYSWK010000361.1:0-1590 GCA_043718085.1 Rhodobacterales bacterium | reverse complement strand
GAAAGCTGCGGCCTGCGCCCTGAACGGCAATCATGCCCGCTTCAAGCGCCACCTGGATGGGCTGGCCCAAAAGCTGGGTGTCGCGCCGATGCCCGGCCCGGATTTGCGCCGCCATGGCCACGGGATACCATTCGTTCAACACGTCTGGCGCGATCATGCGGCATCCCCCATTTCAGCACGGCGACGCAGGTCTTCCAGCCAGCGCGACACGGCGATCTTGTCGGCCCCGGCGTCGCACAAGGCATGGATGCGCGTGGCATCGGCAAGGGGCTGGACCAAAAGGCACAGGGCCACGTCCCTGCCCCCGATCTGCACCATGCCGCGTAGAATATCCGCGCCGGTCAGCGCGGGTTCTATTGTGCCCATCCGGTCGGGCGGGCAGTTTAGCGTCAGGGTGCGCAGGGGGACAACGGGTCCGAGTGCGGGAGGCGGTGTCTTGATATCCTCGGGTGCCAGCCAGATGACGCCCCCGGCTTCGCGGCAAGCGAATGCGGTCGCCCGGATCGTGGCGGGTGGGGTCAAGGCGGGATGGGCCGGGATGTGCTGGCACTGCCCGGTGCTGCCATAGACCCAGCCGTGATAGATGCAGGCCAACGTTTCCCCCCGCACGAACCCATGCGAAAGCCGCATGCCACGGTGCGGGCAGCGGTCCTTCCAGGCCGAAAGCCGCCCGGTGGCGCTGCGCCAGACCGCCAGGTCCACCCCTTGCCACGCGACGGCCATGACCGTGCCAATTGGCAGATCCTGCGTCAGCCCGGTTGCAATCCATCCACCCGACATCGCCCCCTCCGCCCGGCGTCATTGGTCAGGCCTGTCGCTGGCCGGATCGCGCGGGATTAACGAACTATGCACATGTTTCAGGTGGCCCGAGAAGAGAGAACATCGCGCGACGCCGTGTTTGCGGGCTGGCGGTCCACCACATCGACCCAGACATCGCGGGGACCAAGGCTGCCGGCCAGGGCCAAAGCCTCCAAAAGTTCGGGCGGGCCGGAATAGATCGCGTCCAGACGGTGCGCCTCTTGACCCAGAATGTGCCCGATCAGGCCAAGCTTGGCGGCATGGCGGGTGATCCAGGGCCCAAAGCTGGCATGACCGACCTGCCCCAGAAAGGCGATTCGTTCGGTCGCGGAAGGCTGGGACGGTTTGGACTGCATGGCGGGGCCCGATGGGGATGAGGCAAGGGATAGGCCTTGCAGCGCGCGCTGTCCATGCGCCTGCGCCGAAGGCAGGATCCTACAGCGGGATGAGTTTGAATGGAATCGAAAAACGCTGCCTCGCGCATGCGCGCGAACGCGCACTCCGATGAGCTTGTTTCCCTGTAAACTCATCCCGCTCTAACCCCGTCCCAACCGCTCCAGCAGTTTGCAATAGGCGGTCTGGCCGGTGCGAAAGTTGCTGAGGCGGAAGAATTCGTTGGGCGCATGCAGGTTTTCGTCATTCATGCCAAAGGCAAAGACCGTCGCATGGATGCCAAGTTCGTTCAAAAGCATGGTCATGACCGGGATCGAACCGCCGGTGCGGGTGATATAGGGGGCCTTGCCATAGACCTCGGTCAGAACCTCGGCGGCGGCGGCGCTGGAATTGTGACCC
>JAYSWK010000037.1:0-6155 GCA_043718085.1 Rhodobacterales bacterium | reverse complement strand
TCCATATGAAAGGGCAGGACAGTGAGGAAGTTGCATGGGCGATACCATTCTGGCGCTGCGGGACGCGCGGTTGACTTTGGCGGGCAATGCCGGGCCTGTCGAGATCCTAAAGGGCATCACCCTTTCGGTCGAGCGCGGCGAGACCCTGGGGTTGGTCGGGCCGTCAGGGTCGGGCAAATCCTCGCTTTTGATGTTGATGGGCGGGTTGGAGCGGGCAAGCGGTGGGACGGTGACGGCCCTTGGCCATGACCTGACCACGCTGGACGAGGATGGTCTGGCGCGGTTCCGTCGGGGCAATATGGGGGTCGTGTTCCAAAGCTTCCACCTTATTCCGACCATGACGGCGTTGGAAAATGTCGCGGTTCCGCTGGAATTGGCCGGGGCGCGCGATGCTTACGACCGGGCCGAGGCCGAATTGCAGGCCGTGGGTCTGGCCTTTCGGGCCGGGCATTACCCCAGCCAGTTGTCGGGCGGCGAGCAGCAACGCGTCGCTTTGGCCCGCGCCGCCGCCCCGCGCCCGGCGATCCTGCTGGCCGATGAGCCGACGGGGAACCTGGACGCGGTGAACGGGGCTGCGATCATGGAATTGCTTTTTGCGCTGCGCGACCGCCACGGATCGACCCTGATCATGGTGACCCATGCGCCGGAACTGGCCGCGCGCTGTGACCGGGTGGTGCGGCTGGCGGATGGGCGCATCGCATGAATGGCATGGCATTGGCCTGGTCTTTGGCCCGGCGCGAATTGCGCGGCGGGTTGCGGGGGTTCTGGGTGTTTCTGTTGTGCCTGACCCTGGGAGTGGCGGCGATCACCGGGGTGGGCATGGTGCGCGCGGCCATCGGGGCGGGATTGCAGGATCAGGGTGCGGCCCTGTTGGGCGGGGATGCCCAGCTGAACTTTACCTACCGATTTGCGAGTGAAGCCGAAAAGGCCTGGATGGCGGGCCAGGCTGTCCGGGTCTCGGAAGTGGTCGATTTTCGGTCGATGGCCGTGGTGGGGGACGAACGCGCGCTTGTGCAGGTCAAGGCGGTGGATGGGGCCTATCCATTGGTCGGGGCGGTCCAACTGGACCAGGGCGATCTGGACCAGGCTTTCGCGGTTCAGGACGGCTTGCCGGGCGGCGTGATGGAAAAGGTGCTGGCCGACCGGCTGGGGCTGCAGCCGGGCGGCAGGTTCAAGCTGGGGTTGCAGGAATTTCGCCTGGGGGCCGTGCTGATGCGCGAGCCCGACAATGCCACATCGGGCTTTTCGCTGGGGCCAAGGGTGATCGTGCGCCTGACGGATCTGGCGCAGTCCGGGCTGATTGCCCCCGGCACGATTTACGAGACGAATTACCGGATGCTGTTGCCGAAGGGTGCCGATCTGACGGCATTGCAGACCGAGGCCGAGGCCAAATTCCGCGAAGCAGGGATGCAGTGGCGCGACAGCCGCCGCGCCTCGCCGGGGGTCGCGCAATTTGTGGACAGGATGGGGTCGTTCCTGATCCTGGTCGGGCTGGCCGGCATGGCCGTGGGCGGGGTGGGGGTGGCCTCGGCGGTGCGGGCCTATCTGGATGGCAAGGTGGCCACGATTGCGACGCTGAAAGTGCTGGGCGCCGAGGCGGGGCTGATCTTTCGGACCTATCTTTTGCAAGTGGCGGTGCTGGCCACGGCGGGCATTGCCGCGGGTCTGGTTCTGGGGGCGGGCCTGCCCCTGATCCTGGCCCCGGTGATTGCGGCCCAATTGCCCTTTCCGGTCGATTTCGCCCTGTACCCCGCACCCTTGGCCGAGGCCGCCTTTTACGGCGTGGTCACGGCGCTGCTTTTTTCGATCTGGCCCCTGGCCCAGGCCGAGCGGCAAAGGGCGGCGGCGCTTTATCGGGGTGCGGCGGCGCGGGTCTGGCCGAGGGCGCGCTATCTGGGGACGATCCTGGTTCTGGCCGGCGTGCTGGTGGGCGGGGCCGTGTGGTTTTCGGGCACGGCGGAGCTGGCGCTGGGCACGGCGGGCGGGGTCATGGGGGCGCTGTTCCTGCTGGCCCTAGCCGCTTTGGGCCTGCAATGGCTGGCACGGCGCGCCGCACGCGGCGGGTGGCTGCGCGGGCGGGTCGGCTGGCGGCTGGCCCTGGCGGCCATCGGGGGGCCAAGGGCCGAAACCATGCCGGTGATCCTGGCGCTGGGGCTGGGCCTGTCGGTTCTGGCCACCGTGGGGCAGATCGACAGCAACCTGCGTCAGGCCATTCAGCGCGACCTGCCGGTCAAGGCGCCCTCGTTCTTTTTCATGGACATTCAGGATGACCAGTTGCCGGGCTATCTGGCCCGTCTGAACGCCGATCCCGCCGTCAGCAAGGTGGAAACCGCCCCGATGCTGCGCGGCGTGATCACCCGCATCAATGGCCGCCCCGCGCGCGAGGTGGTGGGCGATCACTGGGTCGTCACCGGCGACCGGGGCCTGACCTTTTCGGATGCGCCCCCGGACGGGACGACGCTGACAGCGGGCGAATGGTGGCCCATGGACTATACCGGCCCCGCGCAAGTGTCTTTCGGTGCCGAAGAGGCCGAGGAGATGAAGCTGCCTTTGGGCACCAGGCTGACCATCAACATCCTGGGCCGAGACATCGACGCCACGATCACCTCGCTGCGCCGCGTCGATTTCTCATCTGCCGGGATGGGCTTTGTGATGTCGATCGACCCTGCCGCGGTGGCGGGCGCGCCCCATACCTCGATCTCGACCGTCTATGCCGAAGAGAAAGCCGAGCCGCAGATCCTGCGCGATCTGGCCAAGGCCTATCCCAACATCACGGCCATCGCGATGAAAGAGGCGATTGGCCGCGCGTCCGAGGCGCTTTCGGCCATTGCCACCGCCACGGCCTGGGCGGCAGGGGCCACGCTGCTGACCGGATTTGTCGTGCTGATCGGTGCTGCGGCAGCGGGCGAACGCGGGCGGGTTTACGAGGCGGCGCTGCTCAAGGTGCTGGGGGCCTCGCGCCGCCGTATCCTGGCCAGCTTTGCCTTGCGGGCTGCGCTGATGGGGGCGGCGGCGGGGTTGGTGGCGCTGTTGGCCGGGACGGTGTCGGCCTGGGCCGTGATGACCTTTGTCATGGAGGGCCGCTATGAATTCGAGCCATGGTCGGCTGCGGCGATCATCCTGGGCGGCGTTCTGGCCACGCTGGCGGCGGGACTGGCCTTTGCCTGGGGGCCGTTGAAGGCCAGGCCGGCGCAGGTGTTGCGCAGTCAGGAATAGGGCGTTGCCGTGGTGCGGATCAACTACCGCCTGACCGGCACAGACATCTGGCCCGCGCAGGGCGATGATTGCGTGGCTGCCGTCGCGTTTCTGCGGGCCAGGGGCGGCGAATATGGGCTGGACGGGACGCGGCTGGCGCTGTGGGGCCCGTCGGCGGGCGGGTTTCTGGCGGTCAGCACCGCCTTGTCGCTGGTCGAGGCGGGCGCGCCGCCGCAGGCCGTGGTCGATTTCTACGGGCCGATGCGGTTCGGCACGATGGACAGCGACATGGCCGCTTTGGGCAAGACCGCCGCGATGGGCAATGCCGATGTCGCCGACAGCCCGGAATCGGTGCTGCTGGGCTATGCGGCGGGCGATAACCGCGCCACGGCCGATGCTGCGCGACCGCGTAGGCCTCGCTGGCCGCCAGTGATCAGACAGATGCCTCCGGCGGGAGTATTTTCGCCGGTATGAAGCGCAAGCGACAGGGTGGTCAGACGGGCCCGGCAAAGCGTCTGCTGCCGGGCCGGGGCGCGTTATCGGGTCTGATCGCCCAACCAGTCGCGGAAGGCGGCGACGACATCGGCCTCGGCCTCGACCAGATGGGGCGGAGCGGGATAGGCGCCGGAATGCACGTCTGCGGCAAATTCCGTCATGGCTTTGATGCGCAGGCTTTGCAGGCGGGCGTGTTCGGCATTGAAGTCGGCATAGACCTTGGCGTGGCGCGGGATATGGCCGGTGTTCTGGCCCAGCACGTCGTCGCTGAACAGATATTGCGCATGGGCCGCCACCCCGGCCCCCATCGAGATCAGAAACAGGCCGGTCCGTTCGGCGATGGCTTTGGTGATCGCATGGGGCACCACCTCGATCTCGACCGCGAAGGCGCCGGCATCCTCCAGCGCCACGCAGGCATCCCAGACGCGCTTGGCGCTGTCCAGTGTCTTGCCGACCGCCTTGAACCCGCCGGTCCAGGTGGCCTTGGACGGGATCAGTCCGACATGGCCGCAGACTGGAATGGCATGGGCCGCAAGTTCGCGCACCGTGCCAAGCGAACCAGAGCAATAGACCGCGTCGGCCCCGGCTTTGTAAAGCGGCATGGCCCATTTCAGAAAGGCCGAGGCATCGCCGATTTCATAGAAATTCTCACCCGGAAAGACAAAGGCCGTGGGGGCCACATCGCGAAAGCGCGGATGGTGCAAAAGGGCGGGGGGGATCGAGAACAGTTCGACCCCCGCCAAGGCGGCGGCGGCAGCCTCGTCAATCGTCTCGACCCGCAACATGGCATATTGGTACCTACCGCGTGCGGCCAGCAGGTCGGCAACGGTGGGGGGGCGTCTTGCCATGATCAGACCTTTATATAGACCTGGCCGTCTTCGACCTTGACGGGATAGGTTTTCAGATTGATGCAGACCGGCGCGCGTTTCGCCTCGCCGGTGCGATAGTCGAACTGGCCGTTGTGCTTGGGGCATTCGATCAGATGGTCCATCACCAGACCATCCGCCAGATGCACATCCTCGTGGGTGCAGCGCCCGGCGGTGGCGTAAAACGTGCCGCCCGGCGCGTGATAGATCGCATAAGTCGCCCCGGCGTGATCAAAGCGGATCAGGTCTTCCTCGTCGATGGCGTCGGTGGTGCAGGCCGGGATCCATTGGGTCATGCGGGTGCTTTCATTCAGGGGCCGTCATGCCGGGGACATAGGCATGAAAATCGTCGCGGTAAGGCTTGGCCGAGGGTGGCAGGGCGCGTTTGACGAAGTAATCCTCGTTCTTCATCTGGCGCACCCATGCCGGCCATGCCTCGTGATAGGCCGCCCACATGCCATTGGTCGGGGCGGGCAGGTCGTGCTTGATCGCCTCGTGCAGGCGCTGCAGGGCGTGATAGGGCACCATGGGGAACATGTGATGTTCCACATGGTAGTTCATGTTCCAATAGATAAAGCGCGAGACCGGGTTCATAAGGACCGTGCGCGCATTCAGGCGGTGGTCCACGACATTGTCGGCCAGCCCGCCATGCTGCAAAAGCCCGGTCAGCACATGGTGCCATGCCCCATATAGCCGGGGCAGCCCGATCAGCATGAAGGGCAGGATCGAGCGCATTGCCAGCGCAACCACCAGCGTCGCGCCATAGATCGCCAGTGATATACGGGCCACGCGCACCACCTTGGGCCATTCGCTTTGCGGCACAAAGGTCTTTTCCTCGGGGTGCAGGCCGATGACGGCATTATAGGCCAACCGCTTGAGATAGGCCCAAGCATCCAGCGGGCCGACAAAGGCCAGGATCACCTTGATCAGCACCGTCGGCCGCATCACCGCAATTTCCGGGTCCAGCCCCACGATATAGGTGTTGGTGTGGTGGCGCGCATGGCTCCACCGCCAGGTGGCCGAATTGCGCATGATCATGAAACTGGCAATTTCGTAGACCACATTGTTCATCCACGGCGTCTTGAAGGCGGTGCCATGGCCGCATTCATGCCAGCGGCTGTCGCTGGCCGAGCCATACAGCACGCCATATGCCAGCCAGAACGGCACCGACCAAAGCGAGGGCCACAGCACCACACCCAAAACGGCAAAACCCACCATCAGCCCGTAAAGGACAAGCGTATCCCGAATGGCCGGGCCATCCGAACGGGCCATCAGCTCTTTCATCACCTTGCGCGGCACCTCGGTATGATACCATTCAGCCGCCGCTAGCCCGGTCTCAACCGCGCGTCTGGTGTCTTGGCCAAGCAGGCTGTAGTCGCGATGTGACATGGCATCCTTTCAGCCCGTGCTTGGGTCAGAATAGAAGATTTGTTCCATTTACGGCAATGACCCCTGTGGCATTCTTCGTCAAAACTCGTCAGGATGGGTGCAGCGAAAGGGGCGGACATGCGGCGACCGGGAATGGCAGCTTTGGCCGAGGCGGCAGGTGTCTCGCTGGCGACCGTGGACCGGGCGCTGAACGGGCGCGAACGGCTGAAA
>JAYSWK010000360.1:0-4069 GCA_043718085.1 Rhodobacterales bacterium | reverse complement strand
CCCTGACCTGGTATCAGACCGACCGGCTGCTGGCCGCCGTCGATTTCTGGGGCAAGGCCGCAACGCCTGACACTTATGTCTGCGGCTTTGTGCTGTGGGAATTGCCGCAGCCCGATGTCGCGGGGTTTTCCCGGCTGGAACAGAACGTCGTGCCCGTCCGCGTGATGCAGAAGATGGACAAGGCCCAAGCCGCCCAGTTGATGGCAGACTGGCACTGCCCCGCTGCGCTGATCGAGACGGTCCTGCAAGTCAAACTGCGCTGACTGCGCCGCCGCTCAACTTTTCACGATCTCCCAGACCGCGACCCCGACCCATTGCTTGACTTGGCATCCGGCCACCCCGGTTCTAGACCGGGATGGGTTTTCATGGAACCAAAGAGACTATCGGAAATCGCGTTCGAGCGAATGCGAGAGGCAGCGATTTCCGCGACCATCCAAACCCATCCCGCTTTAGCCTCGGGAAATGCGATCAGGGAACCTTGCCCATGCCCGAACCGATCCTGCAATCCCGCCTGCCCGTTGCCGCCTGGATGGACCCGCGCACCGCGCGCCTGCCCGGCGTATTGCCGGTCGAGGGGGACACGTGGCTTGACTGCGACGACGCCTTTGCCGCGCAAATGGCGCTGCGCGATCAGCTGATTGCCACCCGGCCCGATGTGGTGACCGCACTTTTGCCACAGGGAAAAGCTGCGACGGCCGAGCTTTATGCCATGGTTCTGTCGCACCTGTCACAGAAGCCCGGCTACCGCCTCGCCCCTGATGGCGTGACCCGACCGGATGGGATCGTCGTGCCCCTTGACCCGGACCGCCCCTTTCACACCCTGGGTCGCCTTGTTCAGGAAGATCTTTGCCTCATGCAGCGCCAGGGCGACGAGCATGTCCTGACCGGGGCCTGCCTGTGTTTTCCGGCCAGCTGGTCGCTGGATGAAAAGCTTGGCCGTCCGCTGACGGGCATTCACCGCACCGTCAAACCCTATGACCCAGATCTTGCCAAACGGGTGCAACGAATGTTCGACGTGATCCGCCCGGATCAGCCGCTCTGGCGCATGAATGCCCTGGTCTATGTGAACCCCGACCTGCATCAACCTGGCCGCGAGGGCGCGCCCCGCACCGACAGACGCAATGGCCAATATGTGCGCGCCGAGCGCCAAACGATAAGACGGCTGCCGCAAACCAAAGCCGTCCTGTTCGCCATCCACACCTATGTGGTGCCCCTGCAATCGCTGACCGCAGCAGAACGGGCCGGTCTGGAAACCGCCCGTCTCTGATCCATCAGCCCAGGCTTTTTGCCATGACGGCCATGGTTTCCCCGACCGGCGAATGGGCCAAGGCGAACAATGTGCCCGCCACCGCCATCAGCCGCGAGCTGAGCTGCATGTTCTCGCCCCGCAACACCGAATAGGTCATCACCGCCGCGCCAAGCGGCGCATAGACCAGGATCAGCGTGGCATTCAGACAATGGGCCGCCAGACGCATCTGCGTCGAATAGGCTGCGCCGTCGCCTTTGGCCTTGGGGTCGGCTTCAAGGGCCGTGCGCAACCGCTCCAACTCGACGCTTTTGGCCTGCGGCAGATCGGGGCGGTCATTGGCCGGATCGTCAAACTCGGGGAAGGGGTTCGCCTTCATCATGCTTTGCGGGACCACGATCATCCGCTCATGCGTGGCAATGGGTCGCGAAGTGAACATGTCTATCACCGAATTTGAGGGTTCGACGTTGTCAAGGTTGCCCGGCTCTGTCGCCAGACGGGTCAGTTCCGGCACCACATAGGACAGCGGGTGCGAGGCATTGGCCTTCTTGTCCGCCAGGTGCTGATCGGCCTGCGACAGCATGTCAAGGATCGTGTCAATCGCCGGCAGATTGCCCGCCCCGACATTGGGCAGCGCATCGACCAGATCATCGACCATTTCACTGTCCACGGCCCCTTCAACCTGGTGCCACAGCACGCTTGCCGGGGCAAATCGCTGTTGAATGCGTTCGACCAGGCGGCTGCACAGCACGTCATGGTCTGTGCGCCTGTTGGGGCCTTTTGCCAAAGGATTGGGTCCGACAGCCACGGTCAGACAACCGCTGACGCCGCGTTTCTGCGTTTCAGACCACGACAAAAGGATGCGCGTCTCGGGAAGGTCGAATGTGACAAGATCATCGCAATCCCAGATGATATCAACATCCCGGCCCGGCATGCGCAGCAAGACCGTGTCCAGTTCAGACACGATGCGCGCAAAATCCAGCGCCTCGAAATCCGCGTACAAAAGCTGCGCGATCGTACTCAGGTCAAGGGAAGCCATGGTGTTTCTCCTTTTTCGACTTTCGATACACTGACGCGCGATTGTGATCGCATTTGGAAACAACTAAGGTTTTTGCAAGGATTTGGCGGTTTTGGTCGCTTCGTTTCGGCCATAATGACAATTCCTTCGTTTCTGCGGCATTCGATGCCAAACCCCCGACAATCAGGACCAGTCGGCCAGATCTCCTCCGTTCAGATGGAAGATCAATGCCTTGATGGCCCCGACGGGCAAGGCAAAGGCCAGCAAGATCCACAAAAGCAGGTGTCCGGCGACCCGGCGCAGGACACGCCGCATTGCGTCCGGCAGCCATGCGCGCGGGAACGCCGCGTCGCCCTCGCCGATTTGGGGTGCAATTTCCGGCAGACCCAGTTCAAGCGCCCGCGTATTCGGGATCGACCGTTTCATCTTGCGTATGGCCTCGGTCGCCGCGTCGGGGGACCCGGCAGGCGCCTTCTTCGCCGCCACATGCGGCGCGCCCGGCTTCAGGTCCACATCGGACCGCGCCATCTCCCCATCGCCCGCAACTCGGGGGCTCAGAACATGGCCGGCTTCGGCAAATGTCGCGGCCAGGCCCAAAACCCAGGTCCCGACACTGCGGTGGGACGGCAGGACGGGCTCTGCCCAACCCGCCCAAGCCTTGTTCAGCCGGATTTCCCCGCCAAGGACGCGCTTTCCAAAGGCCGCAAGCCTGACTTCGCTGTCCTTGATCTCGGGCCGCAGATCCCGTTTGGCCATGCCAAGGCTGGTCACGGCGTATGCGCGAAAATCGAACCGCGACTTTTGGCGTCCTTCGACCCAGATTTGCGGGCGCGCAGCCCCGGTATCGGGTTCGGACAACTCAAAGCGGGTGTTTCGGTCGATCCGAGCCATAAATTCCTCCGTCCAACCCCGTCAACAATAGTGGAAATCGTGGCCAAGGCGGGGCAGAACCACGGCGTTGCGGCGGCACTGGAAACAGTCTGTCGTGCAAATCGGCGACACCTTGCCAACTTCACGGGCCGTGTGAACCCGGTTTCCGCATCGGGCGCGGCCCGAGCATGGCCCAGGACACCAAAGAATTTATTGTTTTAATCCAACAAATTGACCAGGTCGAGACGGGACATTTGATCGCGGGTCAAAGGGCCAAGCCTGATTGCTGTCGGGCCATCGGACTGCGGTATTCGCCCCCTAAAACCGGCGACCGTATAGGCGACATTGCGCTCAGACGAACCGACAATACCCAGGCCATACGGATGGGCCTCGGCCACCGCAAAACATGGTTCCCTCGAACTGCCAACCGGCCTAACCTGCCAGAACGACCCTTTTACGGTGGTTTTGCAAAAGGCGACGGTCCCATGACATCCAGAATTGGCATACAATCACGGTTCGCGCTGATTGCAGCCCTCGTCTGTCTTGCCTTTGGCGCCCAGGCCCGGGAACAGCGCATGATCACCGAAGCCGAAGCCCCGCTCTGGAATGCTGTTGGCCGCCTGAATGTGGCTGGAAACCGCAGCTGCACGGCAACGCTGATCAGCCCGGACGAGGCGATCACGGCGGCGCATTGCCTCTTTCATCCGGTCACCCATCACCGTGCCGAACCCGGGGACATTCGCTTTGTCGCAGGCTTTCGCCAAGACACCTATGCCGCCCTTGTCGGTGTCACCGCCGTGGCAATCTCGCCCGATTTTGTCTATCAGGGGCTTTACGCCGACACTCCCTCGATCCGCTACGATCTGGCGCTTCTCAAGCTTGACCGCGCCCTTCTGCCGTCCGAGGTGACACCCCTGGCCATCACCGAATGGCCT
>JAYSWK010000359.1:0-4072 GCA_043718085.1 Rhodobacterales bacterium | reverse complement strand
CCAAAAGCTGGGCCGACGTCGATGCGACCCTGCCCGCGCAGGATATTCTGGCGCTGATCCCCGGTTCCAAGCATGGCACGCGCGAAGTGTTCAACGTCAAGGTTCTGGAAGCTGGCTGCAAGGCCACCGGCGCCTATGACCTGTTCCTGGCCACGGCCGAGGGCGCTGATGATGGGGCCAAGGACAAGGCGGCTTTGGCCTCTTGCGCCGCGACCCGCACCGATGGCGCGGCAGTCGAGATCGACGGCGATTATACCGAGACGCTGTCGCGTCTGGCCGCCGACAAGAACGCTGTGGGCGTGTTCGGTCTGTCCTTTTACGAGAACAACACCGACAAGCTGAAAGTGGCGACCATGGATGGCGTGGCTCCGTCCACCGAAACCATCGCCGATGGCAGCTATCCGGTGTCGCGCCCGCTGTTCTTGTATGTCAAGAAAGCGCATATCGGCGTGATCCCCGGCCTGCAGGAATATCTGGACTTCTTCGTGTCGGACGACATGGTTGGCCCCGAAGGTGCCTTGGTTGAATACGGTCTGGTTTCGGACCCGAACCTGGCCCAGACCCAGGCTGATGTGGCCGCAGACAAGGTCATGGCCCCGCTGCAATAATCTGACAACGGACGGGCGCGGGCCAACCCCGCGCCCGTCCGGCCTTTTGAACCGGAGCGCCCATGAGCATTGGCTTTCTTTGTCTGACGATCCTGGCCCTGAGCCTGGGCGCCTATGTCATGGGACAGCGCCGCGCGGTAACTGCTGCTGCGGGCGATATTCGAAACCTGCACTCTCTGCCGGCCTTTTACGGGCGCATCTCTTTTCTGATGTCCGCCGTGCCTGCGCTGATCCTGGTGGCGATCTGGATGCTGGTGCAGCCGATTCTGATCGAACAGCGCGCCATGTCGCTGATCGCGCCGTCCGACATTCCGCAGGGCAGTTCGGCCGTGCTGGTCATCGCCGATGTGCGCCGGTTGGCCGACGGCATGACCCGGCTTGAGGCCAAGGGCGAGGATGCGGCGGCGTTGGCCAAAGATCCCGCCATGCTGAAGGAACGGCTTGGTGCCGAAGGCGTGGTGATGGGGAATGATCCGACGCCGTCGACGATTGCCGCCGCCGAGGCCGCGCGTGTGATGGCGGCCCGCGGGTCGTTGACCTTGACACTACTGGCGCTGGCACTGGCTTTGTTGGGCGGGGGTTGGGCGCTGCGCCGGATCACGCCCGAGTTCCGGGCGCGCAATGCGACCGAGCAGTTTTCGATGATCATTCTGATGGCCGCGTCGCTGATCGCGGTGCTGACCACGGTGGGGATCGTGCTGTCGCTTTTGTCCGAAACGCTGCATTTCTTCCGCCTTTACCCCGCGCAGGATTTCTTCTTCTCGGCCACATGGAACCCAAAATTCGGCGGTGGCTCGGATCTTGGCATCTGGCCGCTGGTCTGGGGGACCTTTTATGTCTCGCTGATCGCCTTGCTGGTCGCGGTGCCTATCGGCCTGATGTCGGCCATTTACCTTGCCGAATATGCCAGCCACCGCGCCCGGTCGCTTATCAAGCCCGCCATCGAGATTCTGGCCGGCATTCCGACCATCGTTTACGGCCTGTTCGCCTTGACCACCGTCGGCCCCCTGTTGCGCGACTGGATCGCCCAGCCCATGGGCTTTGGCGACAGCGCCTCGTCGGTGATGACGGCGGGTCTGGTCATGGGCATCATGGTCATTCCCTTTGTCTCGTCACTGTCCGATGACATCATCAATGCCGTGCCCCAGTCGCTGCGTGACGGCTCGCTGGGTCTGGGGGCCACGCCGTCCGAGACGATCCGGCAGGTGGTTCTGCCCGCTGCTTTGCCCGGTATCGTGGGCGCGGTCCTGCTGGCGGCCAGTCGGGCCATCGGCGAGACGATGATCGTGGTCATGGGGGCGGGAGCGGCAGCCAAGCTGAGCCTGAACCCGTTCGAGGCGATGACCACGGTGACCGTCAAGATCGTCAGCCAGCTGACCGGCGACACCGAATTCGCCAGCCCCGAAACCCTGGTGGCCTTTGCCTTGGGGTTGACGCTGTTTGCCTTTACCCTGTGCCTGAACGTGATCGCCTTGGTCATCGTGCGCAAATATCGGGAGCAATACGAATGAGCTCGCTTCTGACCCAGGACCCACGCACCAAGGCCCGCCACGCGACCGAACGGCGGTTTCGCGCCCTGGGCGCCGTGGCAATCGCCTTGGCGCTGGCGGCCCTGGTCTGGCTTTTGATCTCGATCCTGTCCCAGGGTCTGCCGGCCTTCCGCCAGACGTTCCTGACCTTTCCGGTGACGCTGGATGCCAAGACCCTGGACAAGTCCGGCCATGGCGATCCGGCCGAAATGGCATCGGTCACGACGATCGGCTATGGCAAGCTGCTGGCCAAGGCTTTGGAGGCCGAGATTGCGGCCCGCGCCATCGATACCGGGGGCATGAAGTCCAAGGATCTGGCCGCGATGATTTCCGAGGAATCTTCGGCCACCTTGCGCGATCAGGTTCTGGCCAAACCCACCTTGCTGGGCCAGACGATCCAGTTCACCGCTTTGGCCAATGGCCGGATCGACGGCTATTTCAAGGGCCGGGTGACGATGGAGACGGCCAAGCTGGACAAGAACACCTCGCCCGAAAAGCTGGCCCTGGCCGAAAAGCTGCGCGCGGCGGGGATTCTGACGGTCCAGATGAACACGGGCTTTCTAAGCCGCCCCGATGCTTCGGACAAGCGCCCCGAGGCGGCGGGGCTAGGCGTGGCCATCATCGGCTCGCTTTACATGATGTTCGTGGTGCTGGTGCTAGCTTTGCCGATCGGTGTGGCGGCCTCGGTCTATCTGGAGGAATTCGCGCCCAAGAACCGCTGGACTGATCTGATCGAGGTGAACATCGCCAATCTCGCGGCCGTGCCGTCGATTGTCTATGGCATTCTGGGACTGTCGATCTTTATCAATTTCGGTGGCTTGCCACGGTCGGCCCCTATCGTCGGCGGGCTTGTGCTGACCTTGATGACGCTGCCCCGCATCATCATCCCGACCCGTGCGGCGCTGAAGGCCGTGCCGCCGTCGATCCGCGATGCGGCCTTGGGCATTGGTGCCTCGCGGTTGCAGACCGTCACGCATCACGTCCTGCCTTTGGCCGCGCCCGGCATCCTGACCGGCACGATCATCGGCCTGGCTCAGGCTTTGGGCGAAACGGCACCCTTGCTGCTGATCGGCATGGTGGCCTTTGTGCGCGACTTTCCCGGCGCCCCGCCATCGGGACTGTTCGACCCGGCCTCGGCGCTGCCGGTGCAGATCTATAACTGGACCCAGCGCGGGGATCCGGGCTTTGTCGAACGCGCATCCGGGGCCATCGTCGTGCTATTGGTCTTCCTGATCGCAATGAATGCCGTGGCGATCTATCTGCGACGCAAATACGAACGGCGCTGGTAGGGGCCACCATGAAAGACATGAGAGCGGAGCGTAACGTGCAAACCGACACCAACAAGATCGAGGCGCGCAAGGTGCAGGTCTATTACGACCAGAACCATGCGCTGAAGGACGTGGATGTCGATATCCTGGACAAGACCGTGACGGCCTTCATCGGCCCCTCGGGTTGCGGGAAATCGACCTTTCTGCGCTGTCTGAACCGAATGAACGACACGATCCCATCCTGCCGTGTCGAAGGCAGCATCAAGATGGATAGTGCCGATATCTATGACCCGCGCGTCGATCCGGTGCAGTTGCGCGCCAAGGTCGGGATGGTGTTTCAAAAGCCAAATCCCTTCCCCAAGTCGATCTATGACAATGTGGCCTACGGCCCCAAGATCCACGGCTTGACCCGCAACAAGGCCGAACTGGACGAGATCGTCGAAACCTCGATCCGCAAGGCCGCCCTTTGGAACGAGGTCAAGGACCGGCTGCACTCGCCTGGCACCGGCCTGTCGGGCGGCCAGCAACAGCGCCTGTGCATCGCCCGCGCCATTGCCACCAGCCCAGAGGTTCTGCTGATGGACGAGCCCTGCTCGGCCCTGGACCCCATCGCCACCGCCCAGGTCGAGGAGCTGATCGACGAATTGCGCGCCCAGTTTTCGGTCGT
>JAYSWK010000358.1:0-10225 GCA_043718085.1 Rhodobacterales bacterium | reverse complement strand
AGGGCAGGTCAGCGTCGATATCATCGGCTATGGCAGGGATCGCCCCCAGATTGCCTCGATCCGCCAAGGCTGCCCCTTTCTTTTGGACGAGGTTGGGGTGAAGCTGATGGATTGCGCCGTCGTGCCTGGTCTTTCCGGCGCACCTGCCGTTGTCAGCGGCAGCCAATCGCTTGTGGCCCTGGTCTCCACCAGCATCGGCCCAAGGGTCAAGGGCACCCAAAGCCTTGTCGTTCCCATTGCGCCGCGTCTGGCGGGCCTGCGCACCTTGCTGGACGGTTGAAAAAACGCGATTGGGCCCTGACGTGCACAGGCGGCTAAGGATCCGGTGAACAAAAGTTACCGCTTCTTTGCGATTTGGTTAAGTTTCGCGATGTCCGATTGTCGGACATCCCCCGAAATGACTGCGCCCCCAACCCGGACCGGGGCAGGGGGCGCGGTTCAGTAAGGTGGGGTTTCACCCCCACCCTGGCCTTAGCAGGAATAGTACATCTGATACTCGACCGGGTGGGGGGTATGCTCGTAGGCGTAGACTTCTTCCCACTTCAGCGCCATGTAGCTTTCCAGCATGTCGCGGGTGAAAACGCCGCCCGCCAGCAGGAAGTCCATGTCCTTCTCCAACTCCTGCAGCGCCTCGCGCAGGCTGCCGCACACCGTCGGGATCGACGCCAGCTCTTCGGGTGGCAGATCGTACAGATCCTTGTCCGACGCCGGACCCGGATCGATCTTGTTCTTGATCCCGTCCAGACCGGCCATCATCAGGGCCGCAAAGGCCAGATAGGGGTTGGCGCTGGGGTCCGGAAAGCGGGCTTCCACGCGCTTGGCCTTGGGGCTTTCGGTCCACGGAATGCGCACGGCGCCCGAACGGTTGCGGGCCGAATAGGCCAGCAGAACCGGTGCCTCAAACCCCGGGATCAGGCGTTTGTAGCTGTTGGTGGCTGGGTTGGTCAAAGCGTTCAGCGCCTTGGCGTGCTTGATGACGCCGCCGATGAAATACAAAGCCTCCTGGCTCAGATCGGCATATTTGTCGCCCGCAAACAAAGGCTTGCCGCCCTTCCAGATCGACATGTTGACGTGCATCCCCGACCCGTTGTCGCCCTTCATGGGCTTGGGCATGAAGGTGACCGTCTTGCCATAGGCGGCGGCCACGTTGTGGATGACGTACTTGTACTTCTGCATGTTGTCGGCCTGTTCGACCAGGCCACCAAAGATCATGCCCAACTCGTGCTGGCAGGTCGCAACCTCGTGGTGGTGCTTGTCCACCTTGATGCCCATGCGCTTCATCGTTGACAGCATCTCGCCGCGCAGATCCTGCGCCTCGTCGATCGGGTTCACCGGGAAATAGCCGCCCTTGTGGGCCGCCCGGTGCGCCAGATTGCCGCCCTCGTACGAGGCATCCGTGTTCCAGGCCGCCGCTTCCGCGTCGATCTCATAGCTCACCTTGCGCGGGCTGACCTGATAGCGCACGTCGTCAAAGATGAAAAACTCGGCTTCTGGCCCAAAGTAGGCCGCATCGCCGATGCCCGATGATTTCAGGTAAGCCTCCGCCTTCAACGCAATGCCGCGCGGGCAGCGGTCATAGGTCTCGCCCGTGTCCGGTTCCACCACGTTGCAATGCACGCACAGCGTCTTTTCGGCATAGAACGGGTCCATATAGACCGAAGCGGCATCCGGCATCAGCTTCATGTCCGACTGGTCGATCGACTTCCAGCCCGCGATGGACGAGCCGTCGAACATGAAGCCTTCTTCAAAGAAGTCCTCATCCACCAGGTCCGCCACCAGCGTCACATGCTGCAGCTTGCCCTTGGGGTCGGTGAAACGGATGTCGACATATTCGACATCCTCGTCCTTGATCAGTTTCAGAGCTTTCGCAACTGCGCTCATCATGCTGCCTTTCGTTTGCTGTTTCAGTTTGGGCCTTGCGACCCGGTGTCAGGGAAGCCCAGGAATTTTCGTCGAAAATTTCTGGGCCAAAGATCAGATGGCGTCGTCGCCGGATTCGCCCGTGCGGATGCGGATGGCCTGCTCGACATTGGTCACGAAAATCTTGCCGTCCCCGATCTTGTCGGTGCGGGCGGCAGTGATGATGGCCTGGATCGCCGTGTCCACCATGTCATCGGTCAACACGACTTCGATCTTCACCTTGGGCAGGAAATCCACGACATATTCGGCCCCGCGGTAAAGTTCCGTATGCCCCTTCTGCCGGCCAAAGCCCTTGACCTCGGTCACCGACAGGCCCTGGATGCCGGCCTCTTGCAGCGCCTCTTTGACTTCATCAAGTTTGAAGGGTTTGATGATGGCCTCGATCTTCTTCATGGGCTCTTCCCCCCGGGAAATCTGTCTCGGAGCCCTCTGACCACTTCCTTTCGGCAGGGACAATTGACTAGGATCGGGTTGCGACAGTCTGGCGCGGGAAAATCGGGCCGCCGCGCATTTTTTGGGCGATGCGCCTAAAGAACAATCAGTTTGCGAACGAAAGAGCCATCCAAATGACCGAACTCCTGACCGCTGCCCAAATGCGCGCCATCGAACAGGCCGCCATCGCCTCGGGTCAGGTCACGGGGCTGGAACTGATGGAGCGTGCCGGGGCAGGCGTCGTCGAAGCCATCTTCGAGGAATGGCCCGCCCTCCGCGCCACCTCCCACGCCGCTGTCGTCCTCTGCGGCCCCGGCAACAACGGCGGCGACGGGTTTGTGGTGGCACGGTTGCTAAAGGAATGGGGCTGGGAGGTAGAGGTGTTCCTCTACGGGACGCCCGAAGGGATGCCACCCGATGCGCGGGTGAATTACGCGCGGTGGGTCGGGATGGGGGAGGTGAGGGCACTCGCTACCCTGGACGGTTGTGCCTTTGAAAAAACGCACGTTGTCGTTGATGCCTTCTTTGGGACCGGCCTGACCCGCACGACCAATGTTTCAGGTGGAATGTGGAACTTGGCCAAAGGCAGTGGTTGTCGTCTTGTCGCAGTCGAAATAGTTTCTGGAATATGCGCCGACAGCGGACGCTACATTCTTGAAAATGCTTCTGAGTATTATGTTCCTCCGTTTGATTTGACGGTGACTTTTCATGTTCCCAAACGGGGGCACTTTCTCGCCGACGGGCCAAGGATTTCCGGCAAATTGCAGGTGGTGGATATTGGTCTATCGCAAGAAGTGAGCGATGTAAGGCTTTGTCAAATCCCGCGAGGATTGGGCAAGGAAATCGGCCACAAATTCTCCCACGGCCACGCCCTGATCCTCTCTGGCCCCCCGGGCCACGGCGGTGCCGCCCGCCTCGCCGCACGCGGGGCGCTGCGCATCGGCGCGGGCCTCGTGACCCTCGCCTGCCGCCCCGACGCCCTGCCCGAAAACGCGGCCCGCCTTGACGCCGTCATGCTGAAACCCGTGGCAGATGGGGCAGGGTTGGCCGAAGCCCTCTCCGACCCCCGCATCACCGCCCTCTGCCTCGGCCCCGGCCTCGGCCTCGACGTCCGCGCCGCCGAACTGGTCAAAACCGCCCTCGCAGGTCGGGGCCAGCCCCGACTCCCCCTCACCCTCGACGCCGATGCCTTGAACCTGCTCTCCCGCGACCCCGCCCTTTTCGCCCAACTCCACTCGAATTGCGTCCTCACCCCCCACCACGGCGAATTCGCCCGCCTCTTCCCCGACATCGCCGCCAAACTCGAAGCCCCCGCCACCACCGGCCCCGCCTATTCCAAAGTCGACGCCACCCGCGAAGCCGCCGCCCGCGCCGGCTGCACCGTCCTTTACAAAGGCCCCGACACCGTCATCGCCTCGCCCGACGGCACCTGCGCCATAAACTCCGCCGCCTATGACCGCGCCGCACCCTGGCTGGCCACCGCAGGCTCGGGCGATGTCCTTGCAGGTTTCATCACCGGCCTTCTGGCGCGTGGCTTCCAACCCCAACAAGCCACCGAGGCCGCCGCCTGGCTCCACGTCGAATGTGCCCGGAGCTTCGGCCCCGGCCTGATCGCCGAGGACCTGCCCGAAGAACTGCCCAAAGTCTTCCGGTCCCTCGGCCTGTAGGTCGGGGTCCACCCCGACAGGCCCGGTCTCAAAACCTTTCCACTATATGAATGAAAAATTACAAGTCATTGATTTAAAATGATATTTATAAGTGTCCAGATCTGGACACTCCCCAAAACCCCTCACATCAGCCCGATCAGCCGGGCCGCCTCGTCCCGTGGGGCGGTCAGGGGCCCCCGATCCTCGCCCGGGAAAAACCGCGCCCGGGTCGCCGTGGCCATGGGGCGCGGCTCCAGGATCACAACCCTCGGCCCGATCTTCACAGTCTCGGCCGCCCACGACCGGGCCAATCCAATCTGCGCGGCCTTGCTGGCCCCGTAAGCCCCAAAGAACTTCTCACCCGCCCTCGGGTCATCCAGGAAAACCGCCGTCCCCTTGCCGGCCCTCAGCAAAGGCTCGACCATCGGGATCAACTGCCCCGTGGCCCGGATATTGGTGGCGATGCTCTTGTCCCAGTCCTTGCCATCCAGCGACCCCGCCGGGGTCAGCGGGGCCGCATGAATGGCCGCATGAACCCAAAGGTGCAGCCCCCCCCAACGCTGATGAACGGACAGGCACAGGTGCCGCATCGCATCGTCATTGGTCACATCCATCGGTGCCAGGGTCAGCGCACCCGCACCCGGAAGTCTGGCCGCCTTGACCCGGTCATCCAGCTCTTCCAGCCCGCCCACGGTGCGGGCCACGGCCACGACATTCCAGCCCTGCAGCGCCAGCTGTTCGGCCATTGCGGCACCCAACCCGCGCGAGGCACCGGTCACGAGGGCGATGTTCTGGGTCATGTCTTTCTGGTCCGGGCTATGGGGTTGATGTTTGGGCCCGAGTATTTGGGCCATGGTGAAATGGCAAGGGTCAGCGGCCAGTGGACGCGATTTCGGACAGGCGGGCCTCGATCATCCTGACCACCAGCGCCTCGGGCAGGGGGTGTGCGGGGGTGAATTGCACGGCACCGGGGGTGGTCTTGTAGGCGGTCAGGTCAGCGGCAAATTGGCTGATGATCGTGCCGGAATGCGGGTAAAACCCGCAATTGCGGGCAAAGGCGGCATAACCCGCCACCATGCGACCCTTCTTTTCAGGCTGGCGAAAGCCCGGCATCCCGTAGCTGAGGCATTCGATGTGATCGGGCAAGCGGGCGCGGATCACGCTGCGCAGGGCCTGCAGGGCCGCGGCCTGATCGGGGCGGCAGGCGGCAATATAGGCATCAACTTCGGTGGTCATGAAGCGCCCGTGCAGGCCAGGTTGCTCTTGGATGATGCGTCCGGCAATGGGCGGGGCCATTACTCCGCCGCCTTCATCTCGAACCCTTCGTCGATCTTGTCCGATGGGGCCACGGGATAGTCACCCGAAAAACAGGCGTCGCAATATTGCGGGGCCAGGGCATCGCGCCCCTTGGGCTGACCTGCGGCCCGATAAAGTCCGTCAAGAGTGATGAACTTCAGACTGTCCACCCCGATCCAGTCGCGCATTTCCGCTTCCGACATCGTCGCCGCAAGCAGCTTTGACCGCTCTGGCGTGTCGACCCCGTAAAAGCACGGCCATGCCGTCGGGGGCGAGGCGATGCGAAAGTGAACCTCGGCGGCACCTGCCTCAAGGATCATGTCCTTGATCTTGCGGCTGGTGGTGCCCCGCACGACGGAATCGTCGACCAGGATCACCCGTTTGCCCTTGATCAAGGCGCGGTTGACGTTCAGCTTCAGGCGCACCCCCATGTTGCGGATGGATTCTGTCGGCTCGATGAACGTGCGGCCCATATACTGGTTGCGGATGATCCCCATGGCATAGGGAATGCCGCTTTCCTGGGAATAGCCGATGGCGGCCGGCGTGCCACTGTCCGGCACCGGGCAGACAAGATCCGCGTCAACCGGCGCCTCACGGGCCAGCTCCACGCCGATCTGGCGCCGGGTTTCATACACCGAACGTCCACCCAGGATGCTGTCGGGACGCGAGAAATACACATGTTCAAAGATGCAGAACCGTGATTTGGCCGGGGCAAAGGGACGCGAGGACGCGATTTTTCCATCCTCGATCATGACCATTTCACCCGGCTCGATCTCCCGCACGAATTCGGCACCAATGATGTCAAGCGCACAGGTTTCCGACGCCAGCGCCCAGGCTGAATCGCCGATCCGGCCCAGCACAAGCGGGCGCACGCCCAAGGGATCACGGACACCGATCAGCTTGGTGCGGGTCATGGCAACAACCGAGAACGCGCCCTCGACACGGCGCAGCGCATCTTTCATGCGTTCGGAAATGGTCTTCTGGATCGAACGCGCCATCAGATGGATGATGCATTCCGAATCCGATGACGATTGAAAGATCGAGCCGCGCTCGATCAGTTCGCGGCGCAGGGCCGTTGCATTGGTCAGGTTGCCGTTATGGGCGATGGCCGCCCCCCCCATCGAAAACTCACCAAAGAAGGGCTGCACGTCCCGGATGGCCGTGGCGCCTTTCGAGCCTGCGGTCGAATAGCGGACATGGCCGATCGACAGCGTGCCTGGAAGCGTCTCCATGACATCGGGCTTGGTGAAATTGTCGCGCACATAGCCAAAGCGGCGGGCCGAGTTGAACCCCGACGACGGGTCGTAGGACACGATACCGCCAGCTTCCTGGCCGCGATGCTGCAAGGCGTGCAATCCAAGCGCCACAAAGTTCGCAGCATCGCTCACACCGATCACGCCGAATACGCCGCATTCCTCTTTCAGTTTGTCATCATCGAAAGGATGGGCAAGGAAAGGGCGCATGTGGCCTCCGAATCCGGGGGTGGCGTTGCGCGTGGTTTAGGGCTTTGACGTGGAAGTGTCACGCCCCCATCGGCAAGGGGCAGGGGATCAGTTGCTGGGCGCCACCGTGGCGTCGGTAGCTGTGCCCGCATCCTTGGGCGCGCAGACCAGCGTCAGTTCGTTATAGCGGCCAATGATCCAATTGGGGACGTTGTCGGGAACCGAGGCTGAAATCTTGTCCTGGAAACTGGCATAGACTTTTGCCGACCGGCTGTCGTCGATCATCTTGATGGAATTGGTCAGGTTGGCCTTGTCGTAGACAAAGAAGGCCACGGCGATCAACAGGATCCCGCGCGCGACACCAAACAGAAAACCAAGCCCCTGATCCACCCCGCCAAGGGCCGATCGTTGAACGACGGACGAGAAAAGCGGCGTGAACAAGGACGCCACGATCAGCCCCAGCGCAAACACGCCCGCGAAAGCCGCGACGATCGACAGTTCACAATTGTCGGCCAGGAATTTGTTAAGGACGGGGATCTCTTTGATCAAAGGCTGGGCTGATGGTGCGAAGATGAATGCCACGACGGCGGCCCCGACCCAACCTGCGATTGCCATTGTCTCGCGCACCAGGCCCCGCGAATAGGCAAGGATGGCCGAAAGCACGATCACGCCAGCGGCAATGCCGTCAACCAGGGTAAATCCATCCATCCGCTTATCCTCGCTTAGCCAGCACCAAACATATCTCCAACAAACGTGGTCAGATCGGGCATTTCGCGCACCACGATTCCGGTGCCCTGCCCAGTCTTGGACCGCGTCGGAGCTATCGCTTGTGTGAAACCAAGTTTCGAGGCTTCTTTCAACCTGTTTTCGGTCTGACCCACCGGACGAAGCGCCCCAGACAGGGAGATTTCGCCAAAAAGCACCATTTCTGGCGGAATTGCCACATCTTCCCGCGCGGAAAGGATCGCTCCGGCAATGGCAAGATCGGCGGCTGGTTCATTCACGCGCATGCCGCCAGCGACGTTCAGAAACACATCCAGCCCGGCGCAGGAAATGCCGCAACGAGCTTCAAGGACGGCAAGAATGGTGGAAAGCCTTCCGCCGTCGATGCCGACCACGGTTCGGCGCGGGGTGCCCAATGTCGAAGGTGCGACAAGCGCCTGAATTTCAGTCAATACCGGTCGCGTGCCCTCGATTCCGGCGAAAACGGCAGAGCCCGCGGTGGCCTTTTCACGGTCCGACAAAAACAGGGCCGAGGGGTTGGTGACCTCGGCCAGACCGTCGCCGGTCATCTCGAACACCCCAATTTCGTCGGCCGGGCCGAAGCGGTTCTTGACGGCGCGCAGGATGCGGAACTGGTGGCCGCGCTCGCCCTCAAAGTAAAGCACGGTGTCGACCATGTGTTCCACTACGCGCGGGCCGGCGATCTGGCCCTCTTTGGTGACATGGCCGACCAGGATGACCGAAACGCCGCGCTTCTTGGCAAAGGTCACAAGCTCGTGGCTGGCCGCGCGAACCTGGCTGACCGAGCCGGGGGCAGAATCAACCGTGTCAAGCCACATGGTCTGGATGGAATCGATCACCACCAGGCCGGGGCGGTGGGTGTCCAGGGTTGTAAGGATATCGCGCAAATTGGTTTCCGCCCCCAGCGCAACCTTTGCGTCCGACAGGCCCAAGCGCTGGGCCCGCATCTGGACTTGCGCGGCGGCCTCCTCGCCTGAAATGTACATTGTGGATAGGCCGCGGCGTGCAAAAGCCGCAGCCGCTTGCAAAAGCAGCGTCGACTTGCCAATCCCCGGATCGCCGCCAACCAGAATGGCCGAGGCGGGCACCAGGCCGCCACCCAGCACGCGGTCCAACTCGCCAATGCCGGACGCGGCGCGTGGCGGGGCAGCCTCCTGGGTGGCAAGGTCGGTCAGGGGGATCGACTTGCCCTTGCCGCCCAGCGCCTTGGGGCCGGCGGACAGCGGCGCCTCTTCGACCAGCGTGTTCCAGGCGCTGCAGCCCTCGCATTTGCCGATCCATTTGGGATGCGCGGTGCCGCAGGTCGTGCAGACAAATGAGGTGGAGGATTTCGCCATGCGGTCTTGTGCCCTGAACGGCGCCGTTCTTCAAGCCTGTGAGGCGGGGTGTGCTGTCCGGTGGGACAGGGCAAGCGAGGTCAGGATACAGGCGGTGAACAGGTAAAGGCCCCAGGCCGTTTCAATCGTCGCATGGCCGACGCCTTTGGCCAAGACGATGTATAGGGCGATCAGAAAGACATCGGCCATGGCCAGCTTGCCCAGAATATGCAGAACGGGCAGGGTGCTGGGCTTCAGCAGGTTCCAATGGATCAGCGCCAGGCCGATGGTCTTGGCATAGGGCGCGAAGATGGCAAGGAAGGTGACCAAAAGGGCAAATGCCGGATCGGTGCCCCACAGCGACTGCAGGCCCGAGACGACCGAAATTTCATCCATGCCGAACCAGGGCAGCAGGGCCGCCCGCAGCAAGGGGGCGAACCATGCCACGGGGAACAGGACAAGCAAGGCGAGGTTAAGGTATTTCATCTTGCGCAGCATGGGTTTTTGTGGCGGGCGGTCAAGCGATTTGGAGCAGGGCGGGGCGATCCTGTCTATATCGAACTATATCAACAGGTTACACCTGATTGCACGCGTGAAATCTACCGCACGGCCTCAATCGGTCCCGCGGCGCGCCCGTGGATGAACTGTTGCAGATAAGGATCCGGGGCGGCGTCCATGTCGGATACCGGCCCCGACCAGCGGATCAAGCCATCATGCAGCATGGCAACCCGGTCGGCTATGGCACGGACCGAGGACATGTCATGGGTAATGGTCATGGCGGTCGCCCCCATCTCTTCGACGATCTCGCGGATCAGGGCATTGATCACCCCGGCCATGATCGGATCAAGCCCGGTGGTCGGCTCGTCGAAAAAGATGATCTCGGGCTCGGCGGCGATGGCGCGGGCAAGGCCCACGCGCTTTTGCATGCCGCCGGACAGCTCTGCCGGGAAAAGATCGGCCTTGTCAGCGGTCAGGCCGACACGGCGCAGCTTTTCGATGGCCACGGCCCGGGCGTCCGCCTTCGGCAAGGCCTTGGCTCCGCGCATCAGACGAAACGCGACGTTTTCCCATACCCGCATGGAATCGAACAGCGCCCCGCCTTGAAACAGCATGCCAAAGCGGGCCAGAAACGTGTCCCGGTCCGTCTTGGTGACGTCGATGTCATCCAGGGTGATGGTGCCCCGGTCAGGGCGGACCAGGCCCAGGACGGATTTGAGCAGCACCGACTTTCCCGTGCCGGAACCACCAATGATGACCATGCTTTGTCCCTTGGGGATCGTCAGGTTGACCCCCTGCAGAACCCGGTTCGAACCAAAGGATTTGTGAACGTCGCTCAGGGTGATCATGATGTGAAGAACAGCCCGGTAAGAACATAGTTTGCCGCAAGGATCATCACCGACGCCGCCACGACGGCGGATTTCGTCGCAGC
>JAYSWK010000357.1:0-10244 GCA_043718085.1 Rhodobacterales bacterium | reverse complement strand
GATGCTGACCTTCAAGGCGCTGTCCTACTTCGTGGATGGCAAGATGGATCTGGCACTGGAGTGGAGCCGGAAAGCCGTGCGCAGCAATCAGGTGCATTATCTGATTCTGACCACGGCCGCGATGGTGAGCCAGATTGCAGGCGATACGGCTGAAGCCACGCGTTGGGCAACCCGCCTGCGTGAGCTGCGCCCGGATGCCACTATAGCACCGTATTTCCTGTCGATGAGTTTCGCGAATGCCGACACAAGGGCCTTGATGCGCCGGTCACTGCTTGATCTTGGCATCCCGGATTAGCGCAAATGGTGCTGCTGCAAAGATCGCTTGCGGGCTTGCAATCTGCGTGCCATAAAGTGAACCAAATGGTTCAGTATATCGCCCAACGCTTTGATCTGACCTTCGCCGCCCTGTCAGATGCAACCCGACGTGGTGTTCTGCTGACGCTTGGGCAATCGGATGCCTCGATCTCGGACTTGGCGGCCAAATTCCACATGACGCTGACGGGGATGAAGAAACATGTGGGCGTGTTGGAGCAGGCGGGGTTGGTGCGGACCGAAAAGGTTGGCCGTGTCAGAACGTGCCGTCTGGGTGAGTTCACGTTGCAAGAGGAGGCGGAGTTGATTGAAGCGTATCGTCAGATGTGGGCCGCGCGTTTCAGCGGGCTGGATGCCATCGTGGAAGAGTTGAAACAGAAAGAGAGGGATCATGGACGCGAATAAGATCAAGGGGCCGCAAACCACGGTTGAACGGGTGTCGGACCGGGAATTGGTGGTGACCCGTGTGGTCATCGGCCCGGCGCATCTGGTGTTTGAGGCCTGGACACGCGCCGATCTGATGAAACGCTGGTGGGTGCCCGAAAGCTTTGGCATCAGCCTTGGGTCGATCGAGATCGATGCCCGTGTGGGCGGCGGTTACAAGCTGGTCTTTGCCCATCCGGCGGGTGAAGGGACGATGGCCTTCTTTGGCACCTATATCGAGGTGGTCCCGGGCGAGAAGCTGGTATGGACCAACGAAGAGGGCGGCGAAATTCAGGTTACGACCGTGACATTCACAGAAAACAGCGGGATGACCAAGGTTGTGCTGCACGAGCTTTACCCCTCGAAAGGCGTTTTGGATGACGCGCTTGCTTCGGGCAGCACGGGGGCCTGGCCCGAACAGTTTGTCGCCTTGGATGCGTTGCTGGCGGGGTAGGGGGTGCGAAAACCCCTTGCCTATGCGCCGAACCCGGGATAAACGCCCCTCACTTCACAGGCAGGGCTTGGGCTTTGCGGGGAGAAATCCCGTAAAGTCCGCCGGTTGGGGGAGACCCTGAGACGGCCCTGCCGAGGATCAAACCGGAAAGGATACGAGCATGGCTCTTCCCGAGTTCACCATGCGTCAGCTGTTGGAAGCTGGCGTTCACTATGGCCACCAGACCGCCCGCTGGAACCCCAAGATGGGGGAATATATCTATGGCGACCGCAATGGCATCCACATTCTTGACCTGACCCAGACGGTTCCGCTGCTGGACACCGCGCTGAAACTGGTGCGCGACACCGTGGCCAAGGGCGGCCGCATCCTGTTCGTCGGCACCAAGCGTCAGGCGCAAAAGTCGGTGGCCGAGGCTGCCGAGAAATGCGCGCAATATTACATGAACCACCGCTGGCTGGGCGGCACGCTGACCAACTGGAAGACCATCTCGAACTCGATCCAGCGTCTGAAGCAGATCGACGAGATCATGGCGCATGGCGCCGAGGGTCTGACCAAGAAGGAACGCCTGATCATCGAACGCGAGCAGGGCAAGCTGCAAGCCTCGCTGGGCGGCATCCGCGAAATGGGCGGCACGCCGGACCTGTTGTTCGTGATCGATGTTGGCAAGGAATCCCTGGCCATTCTGGAAGCGCAAAAGCTGGGCATCCCGGTCATCGGCATTGTCGACACCAATTGCAGCCCAAAGGGCGTGGATCATGTGATCCCCGGCAATGACGACGCAGCCCGCGCCATCGCGCTTTATTGCGATCTGGTCAGCCGCGCCGCACTTGACGGCATGACGGCCCAGATGGGGGCCGCTGGCATTGACCTTGGTTCGCTGGACGAGGCCCCGGTCGAAGAAGCGGTCGCCGAGGCCTGAGCCCGGGTGCATGGACCTGCGGCGGGGCCCCATGCCCCGCCGAACCCATTTCAGATTTAGGAGACCAAGATGACAGTCACCGCTCAAATGGTGAAAGAGCTGCGCGATTCGACGGGCGCAGGCATGATGGATGCGAAAAAGGCCCTAGTGGAAACCAATGGCGACATGGAAGCCGCGGTTGACTGGCTGCGCACCAAGGGCCTTGCCAAAGCCGCCAAGAAGGCGGGCAGGGTGGCCTCGGAAGGTCTGGTCGGGGTCGCCGTTTCGGGCGGGCGCGGTGTGGCGGTCGAGGTGAACTCGGAAACCGACTTTGTCGGCAAGAACGCCGATTTTCAACGCATGGTCCACAACATCGCCAAAACAGCCGTGCGCTGTGCCGATCTGGAGGCCTTGAAAGCCGCCGATCTGAACGGCCAGTCGGTGGATATCGTGGTTCAGGAAGCCATCTCGACCATTGGCGAGAACATGACCCTGCGCCGCATGGCCAGCGTCGAGGGCGACCATGTGGCCGCCTATGTGCACAACGCGGCTGCCGACGGCATGGGCAAGATCGGTGTGCTGGTGGCCGTGAAGGGCCAGGACGCCAAGGACGCTGGGGGCATCGCAAAGCAGATTGCCATGCATATCGCCGCTTTCAGCCCACTGTCACTGTCGGAAGCCGACCTTGACGCCTCGGTCGTGGAACGCGAGCGCAATGTGCAGATCACCAAGGCGCGCGAAGACAACGCCGCCTCGGCCAAGCCCAAGCCCGATGCCGTGATCGAGAAGATGATCGCGGGCCGCATGGCCAAGTATTTCGAAGAGGTCACGCTGCTGGGTCAGAAGTTCGCCATGAACAATGACATCACCGTCGGCCAGGCCGCCAAGGACGCCGGCGTCGAAGTGCTTGCATTCGTCCGCATGGCCGTTGGCGAGGGCATCGAGAAAGAGAAGGAAGATTTCGCAGCCGAAGTCGCCAAGATGGTGCAAGGCTGAGATCTGCCAAAGATGGGCAAGCCGACACATTCGCCCCGCGAAAGTGTCGGCCAATTGCCCATCCTACAAGATACCAAAGCAGGGCCGGGGAAACCTGGCCCTGCTTTTTGGATCTGGTTGTCCTATAATCAATATTATGTAATATATACATCACCGGCGGAGCAGGTAGATATCCATGATCCAGCCATGTTGGGCCCGTGCACGGTGGCGCAAGTCGATGATCTTGGGGCCGGTTTCGGCCAAGGGACCGCACAGAAGCAATTCCGCCTCCATCCCGACATAGGCAGCCCACCAGATGGTTATGCCTGTGGGATCAAGCGTTTGAAAGGCGCAGTTCCCATCCAGCATCACGGCAATCGTGTCCACACCAGGCGGCCAGCCCTTGTCGGTCAGCTGGCGACCCGTGGTGATGGTCACCGGTGCGCCGATGTCGTTCAGGGCGATGCCGTGGGCGGCGGTCAGGGCTTGCAGCGAGGTGATGCCGGGCACGACCTTGACCGGCAGGCCCAGGCGGGCCGCGATGCGCAAGGTGCTGTCGTAAAGCGAGGGATCGCCCCAGACCAGCAGCGCCACATCGCGCGCATTGGGATGGGCGGCGATGGTCGCCTGCCAGACGCGGGCAATGGCGTCGTGCCAGTCTTCGACACCTTGGGTGTAATCGGGATTGGCCGCGTCGCGTATGGGCAGGTCGAACTCGACGATGCGGGTGGCGGGATTGGTGATGACCTCGGCACAGATGGCGCGCCGAAGATCGGCCAGATCGGCCTTGCTGTCGCCCTTTCGGGGGATGATTACCAGATCGGCGGCATTCAGGGCTCGGATCGCTTGACGGGTCAGATGATCGGGATTGCCGGTGCCGATGCCGATCAGGTGCAGCGTGGTCATGGTGCTGGATCGGGTGTCGGGTCGTGGTGCCAGAGCCGCACCAGAACCCAAGCCAGTACAACCCAGGTGATCAGACCGACGCCAAGGCTGTGGGCGGCGAATGAAGCGGCAAGTTCGGGTGGGACGACGCCGCCAAAACCCGGGGACTTGGGCGCGCCTTCGGCATGGGGGGCGATCAGAAGCCCTGCCCCAAGGACACGCTGCCAGGATGCGGGTCCATAGACCAAAAGCCACAGGCCGATGGCGGTGCTGGCTGCGGTCGCAAACCACCAATATTGCCGCGCCTGAAGATCGGCGGCCGGGGTTCCAGGCAGTTCTGGGGCCACACCAAGGGCGGGCATCATCTGGAAGGCCAGAAAACCCGCCAGCCCCCACAAAAGCGCCTGGGACGGGCCGATGGTCACATCCAGGGATTCAGCCAGGCGAATGCCCGCCAGCAGGATCAGCGCATAGCCGCAATAGGTCAGCACGGTGAACAGAACGGTCAGGACCGGGCGGCTGAGGAATGGCCCCTTTCCTACTGCTTCAGGGGCAGGTTCGGCAGCGGGTTCGGCGGTGATGGCGGGGTCTTCGGTCGCGGTGGTGGCGGAATGATCGTGCTGATGGGTGCCCGCCGTTGCGGCGGTGAATTGGGTCAGTTCCCCCGTCTCATAACGCTCGGCCAGAATGATATCGGGTTCGACCAGAACGAATTGCAGCAGGGCGCTCAGCAGCCCCGCCACAAGGCCAGCGATCAAGGCGCTGGACAACATGTGTTTCATGGGTGAGCGCGCAGCCCCGCCTTAAAGCGGGATGGGTTTGCATGGAATCGGCAATCGCTGCCTCTCGCATGCGCTCGAACGCGTTTCCCGATGGGGTTTGTTTCCATGAAAACCCATCCCGCCTTAGTGGCAGGGAAAGCCGGTCGAATGGCGCACATCATGGGCCGCGTCATGCAGCGCGTCCGAATTGGCAAATCCGGCGGTAAAGACCACGAGGCCGCCGATCACGGCGGCAAGGATCGCCTGCATCACGACATTGGCGCGGGCGGTGGAGGCCGTTTGGGTCTGGGTCAGGTTCATCGTCGTCAACTCCTTGGCCGTCACACCCGACGGCATCTTGTTTCACCCTGCAAGGCCGGTCTCCTGACTCGCGGGTCGCAGCCTGCTTTCCGCCTTCCCGAGCCTGCCCTTCGCAAAGGACATCCTCAGTGGCATTTGGAAAGCCGCTACCGCTTACAGTCGCGGGGGCGGTTGAGGATCAGGTGCCGCTTGGGTCCACCCTACCCCATTCCCGTTTCAGTCCCTGACGCTTTCGCGCCGTGGGACACCTTGCCGTTTCACATGGTCAGAGGACCGGCCCGCGGTCAAGCCGGAAAGCGGCATTTGGAAGCGGTTCGCGACAGAATTCGCACGAGACAACGATGATGTCAAAGTTTTGGACATGCCTTTTTATCTTTTGTTATCAGAAGGATGTCAATTTCTGTTAACCAGAATGAAAGGTTTGGGGGCCGCTTTCGGCCCGGGTCAGGCGGGAATGCGGGCCAGGGCCTTGGTGCGCAATTGCCCCAGCGGGCGGGCGTCGGGGAAAGTGCCGTCGGGGCTGGCAAGATAGCCTGTGGCAAAGGTCAGAAGGTCGGGCAGATCGGCCGAGGTCAGATCGCCGAACAGAAAGGCGGTCTTGCCGGGCGCGCGAAAGGCCAGGGTCGAGGGGCGGGTGCAGCCCGACATGCATTCGGTTTCGGACACGGCAAAGGGCAGCTCTTGCAAAAGCTGTGCGATCTGGGCCGCAAGGCCCTGTTGCCCGGCGGGGCACGAGCGGCAGATGATGGCGTGGTGGGTCATGGGTCGGCCAGCGGGCCGATGAGGATGAGGGCGGGCGCATCGGCTTCGGGGGTGATCAGCGGCAGAAGGGTGGCGATGGTGGCGCGGTGAAAGGCCTGCGCCGGGGTCGAGACGGCTTCGGCCAGAAGGGCCGGCGTGTCGGGCGGCAGGCCAGCCTGGATCAAAAGCGCGGCCAGTGCGGCGAATGTGCGCTTGCCCATGTAGATGACCGTGGTGGCCTGTGGGTCGGCCAATGCGGCCAGGTTCAGATCGCCCGGCAGCCCGCCCGTTACATCATGGCCAGTGACAAACTGCACCCGGCGCGCGGTCAGACGGCGGGTCAGCGGGATGCCATAGGCGGCGGCGGCGGCAGAAGCGGCGGTTACGCCGGGCACGATTTCATAGGCGATGCCCGCGGTGCGGCAGGCCTCGATCTCTTCTTCCAGGCGGCCAAACAACCCGCAATCGCCGGATTTTAGGCGCACGACACGGGCGCCGCCACGGGCATAATCGACCAGAAGCTGGCTGACCCGGTCCTGTTTCGGGGACGGGCGCCCTGCCCTTTTGCCAACCCCCACCAGATCGGCACCGGGCCGCGCATGGGTCAGGATCGGACCAGAGGCCAGATCGTCGAACAGCACGGCATCAGCCGCGGCGAGCCGGTTCACCGCCTTGAGGGTCAAAAGCTGTGGGTCGCCCGGACCTGACGAGACGAAGGAGACAAAACCGCTCATGTGGCCTCTGCGATCATATGGAAGAAAGAGCCGGTGACAGGACCGCGCCGCGAGCCGGTTTCGGACACGGTCGCCCCGTCGGCATCGGTGACATGGGCCAGGGGCGGATCGGGTTGGGCCAGGATGGTGGAATAGTGAAACTCGTGGCCGCGCAGGCGGGTGCCGGGTCCATGGCCGGGCATGGCGCTGTGCAGGGTGGCAAGGCGGTAGCCCAGATGCATGCGGCGGACCTCGAAGCTGGTCTCAAGGCCCAGAAGGCCGGTCATGCGGTGCTGGCGCCCCTCTTTGTCGACCAGTCCCGCGCCCAGAACCATATAGCCACCGCATTCGCCATGGACTTGTTTGGTTTCAGCGAACCGGGAAAGGCCGGTGCGAAATGTGTCGGCTGCCGCAAGAGAGGGCCCATGGAGTTCAGGATAGCCACCGGGCAGCCAGCAGATATCGGCATCCGGGTCCGGGGCCTGATCGGCCAGCGGCGAAAAGGGCAGGATCTGGGCCCCTGCCCTGCGCCAGCCCGCCAGCAAATGGGGATAGATGAAGGAAAAGGCCGCGTCGCTGGCCAAGGCGATGCGCTGCCCCGGCGGTGTCACCTTCGGTGCGGAGGCGGGGTGAAGCCGTGCGGGGACCGCTGCCGCGCGCAGGGCGGCCAGATCGACATGGGCTTCGACAAAGCGGGCGGCCTGATCCAGCAGCGGTTCCAGTTCGGGCAATTCCTGCGCCTGGACCAGGCCAAGGTGGCGTTCGGGCATCTTGATCGCCGGGTTGCGGGGCAGCGCGCCAAAGACCCGGATGCCCAGGCTGTCCATCCCCAGCCGGACCAGCCTTTCGTGCCGGGGCGAGGCCACGCGGTTCAGCACCACCCCCGCGAGGGTCAGTCCGGGGCGGAAACTGGCCAGCCCCAGCGCCATGGCCGCCGCTGTCTGGGCCTGACCCGAGACATCCAGCACCAGCACCACCGGCCAACCGGTCAGCACGGCCAGATCGGCCGAGGCCCCGGTGCCAAGCTCGCCCGGACCGGCCACCCCGTCATGCAGGCCCATGGACCCTTCGGCCAGGATCAGATCTGCGCCCGTGGCCTGGGCCAAAAGCCCCGCGATCGTGCCTTGCCCCATGGCCCAGGTATCAAGGTTGAACGAGGCGCGCCCGGTGGCCGCCCGGTGAAAGGCGGGGTCGATATAGTCGGGACCGGATTTGAAGGTTTGCACCGCCAGACCCGCATCCCGAAAGGCGCGGGCCAGCCCCAGCGTCAGGGTGGTCTTGCCCGTGCCCGATGCCGGGGCCGATATGATCAGGCCGGGGGCTGTCATTCATCCTCCGGAAAGCGCGGCGCGTCGCCTTGCGGGCGATAGCGGCGATCATAATCGGCAGCGTAAAGGCGGCTGTCGTCAAAGCCTTCGGCGGCCAAGGCGCGACCGACCAGGATCAGGGCGGTGCGTTCGATCCCTGGCGGCAGGGTGATGGTGGCCAGGGTGGCGCGGATCACCTGCCCTTCCGGCCACGAGGCGCGAAAGACCACGGCAACCGGGCAATCGGGGCCCAGAATGGGGATAAGTTCGCCCGTCACCTCGGTCAAAGCGTGAACCGACAGATGGATGGCCAATGTGGCACCCGTGGCGGCAAAGGCGGCCAGATTTTCGCCCGGCGGCATGGGCGAGGCGCGACCGGCATGGCGGGTCAGCACGACGGATTGTGCCAGTCCCGGCAGGGTCAGCTCTTGCCCGAGAAGCGCCGCCGAGGCAGCGAATGAGGGCACGCCGGGGGTTACGTCATAGGGAATGCCCAGGGATTTGAGGCGCCGCAACTGTTCTCCCATCGCCGACCAGACCGACAGGTCGCCTGAATGGAGGCGGGCCACGTCCTGGCCCTGCGCATGGGCGGTGGCGATTTCGGCGATGATGTCGTCCAGCGACATTGGCGCGGTGTTGATGATTCGCGCGCCGGGCGGGCAATGGGACAGCATCGCCGGGGGGATCAGCGAACCTGCGTAAAGGCAGACCGGGCTGGCGGCAATCAGATCGCGGCCGCGCAGGGTCAGAAGGTCGGGCGCGCCGGGGCCGGCGCCGATGAAATGCACGGTCATGTCGGGCTTTCGGCAAGAGAGGCTGCGACCTGGCCATCGGGCGAGGTCACGCGGGACAAGGTCAGGCGCGCACCGGGCCCGGCAGCGGCAAGGGCGGCGCTTTCAGCCAGGCTTCCGGTGCCGTAAAGCGCCGTGACGCGGGCCGAGCCGGGGCGCGGATGGGCGGCCAGGGCGGCACGGGTGACCTGGATCAGGGGCAGGCCCAGGCTGGTGGCAAAGGGGGCCAAAGCTGCGGCCTTGTCCGTGGCCGTGGCCAGGGCATCGGCCCCGCCGGTCAGGGCATAGGCCGCGTGAAAGCTGGCAAGGCTGGCCCCGGCGCGGAACCCGAAACCGGCGACCCTCATGCGGTGACACTCCATTGCAGGATCGGCCGGGCGGGCTGCCAGCCACGGCGCGTGCCCAAAGGCGCGGCCTGAGACAGTTCGATCTTCAACAGGCTGCCACCCTTGTCCGCGGACCAGGCAATGAACAACGCCTCGTTTTCCAGGGTCACGGCATTGGCGACAAGGCGCGTGCCTTTGGGCATCAGGGACCAAAGGGCGGCAAGCAGGTCTTGCGAAGCGCCGCCCCCGACGAACACGGCATCGGGGGGGGGCAGGCTGGCCAGGCCTTCGGGCGCGCGGCCTTGGGTCAGATGAAACCGGTGACCAAGGCCGAAGCTTTCGGCATTGGCCCGGGCGCGTGCGGCGCGTGCGGCATCAGCCTCGAAAGCGAAGGCGCGGCTGGCCGGGGCGGCCAGTAGAAATTCGATCGAGATCGAGCCGGACCCGCACCCGATGTCCCACAGGGTTTCCCCGGCGCGCGGGGCAAGGGCGGACAGGGTCAGGGCGCGGACCGGGCGTTTGGTGATCTGGCCGTCATGGTCAAAAAGGCTGTCGTCCAGACCCGAGGCATGGGGCAATCCGGGTGCCCCCAGCACGGTCACCGCGGCGGCAATCGGGGCGGAAAACGCTTGCATCACAAGGGTTTCAGCGGTGGTGTTGACACGCAGCGCCCGGGGGCCGCCCAAGGATTGGAACAAAGTCAATTCCGACGGGCCAAAGCCATTCTGAACAAGATAGGCCGCAAGCTCCGCCACCGAAGGACCGCCTTGCAATAGCACGATCAGCCGCTGGCCCCGGTTCAGATGGGGGCGCAGGCGCGTCAGGGGGGCGGCGTGCAGACCCAGACATGTGACATCCTCCAGCCGCCATCCCAAGGCGGCTGCGGCCAGCGAAAAGACCCCTGGCGCGGGATATGCGCGCCATTCGGACGGATCAAGCCGGGCGGCAAGGCTGCCCCCTGCCCCATACCAGAACGGATCGCCCGAGGTCAGAACCGCCACCCGGCGCCCGCGCAACGCCAGAACCGGCTCGACGCTGAAGGGCACGGGCCATTTCTGACCCTTGACCCCCAGAAGGCCCAGATGACGCGGGCCGCCGAAGATGTGTTCAGCACCCGTTAGCGCCTTGCGGCTTGCGGGGGACAGGCCATCCGGTCCATCCTCGGTGACACCGATGATGGCAAGCCAGGGGTCAGCCATGACGCGCATCCTTTTGCTGGGCGGCACAACCGAGGCCGGCCAATTGGCCCGCGCTTTGGCCGATGCGGGCATGGATGCGGTCTATTCGCTGGCCGGGCGCACCGATGCGCCGCTGGCCCAGCCCCTGCCCCAACGTGT
>JAYSWK010000356.1:0-1598 GCA_043718085.1 Rhodobacterales bacterium | reverse complement strand
AGCGGGTTCTGCCCCGTCCAGACGGCGTCGGTGTTCAGCGTATAGACCGGACTTGTGCGCAACATCGGCAGCGCCGCGCGCAAACCGCCGCCGGTTTCCAGAATAGCGCCCCGTTCCCAGGACAAGGTGATGTTCTGCCCCGCCAGATGGGCCGTGATCTGCTCGCCCTTGTAATGCAGGTTGATCACCTTGCGGCTCAGCCCCTTTGTCTGGGCCAAGGCATGATCCAAAAGGCTTTTCCCCGCGACCTTGATCAGGGGTTTGGGCGTGTCGCGCGTCATCGCGCCCATCCGCATGCCAAAGCCCGCCGCAAACAGCATCACCGGAAATTGCCGCATTGCCCCTCGATCCGTTTCAGGTTTTCCGGGCTGGGGGGCGGCAACAGCCTGGCGCAGACCTCGCGCAATTCGGCCAATTCCGGCCGCGCCAGGTTGCGCCGCAAATGGCCCCAGACACGCGGGATTATCGCCAGATACTGCGCCTTGCCGTCCACCAGACAAAGCCGGGCGAAAATGCCCAGAATGCGCAGGGCCCGCAGGGCACCCAAAGCGGCATAGGCCGGGGCAAAGGTGTCGGGGTCCAAACCCTTGGCACCCACAAAATGCGCCACCATCCCGGCCTCGGTTTCGGGGCTGACATCGCGCCGCGCATCTTGCAGAAGCGAGACGAGATCATAGCCCGGCTGCCCCATCTGGGCCAACTGAAAGTCCAACAGACCGACGCGCGCCAGACCCTTGCGCTCCGGCAACCACATCAGGTTTTCCGCGTGATAATCGCGCAAGATCATCACCTTGCGACCCGTGGCACAGCGGCCCAGCGCCTTTGCCAGCGCCCCGGTCAGCGCAGCAGCATCGCCGCCTTTGCCAGTTATGGCCATGCGATACCATTGCACCGCCACCTCCGCTGAAGCAGCCCAGTCTTGCACCGTCAGATCGGGCAGGTCCGGGGCGGGCGGATGGCCTTGCAGATGCACCAGGACATCGACCGCCGCGCGGTAAAGCACCGCTTCACGCCCCAGTTCCGACTGGATCAGTCGAGCAAATACGTCGTCGCCAAGATCCTCCAGCAGCATGAAGCCGTGGGCCGTATCTTCGGCATCGATGTCCGGGGCCGAAAGGCCAAGGCCGCGCAAATGGCGGTCGATCCGGGCGAAGGTGGCAACGTCATCGGCAATGCCGGGCGGCGCATCCATCAGGATCCGGCTTTCGCGCCCAAGCCTCAGCCGTGCATAGCGCCGGGCCGAGGCGTCGCCCGCCAGCGCCTCGCTGTGCGCCGCCTGCCAACCCGCGCCCGTCAACAGGGCCAACCGGGCAGCGCCCCGCGCACCACCGGGAAACTCTGCGGCCAGCAGTTCGGCCAGATCGGCGCGCTGGCCAAACGTGATCGTGGCCCGCCGACCGTCCCCCTCGGGGCACAGATCAATGCGGATCGCACCCGCTGGCGCATAGGTGCCCAGCCGGTCGGGCCATTCGACAAGGCAAATGGCCGTCTCGAACGCCTCTTCCAACCCCAGTTCCCGCGCCTCATCGGGATGGGTCAGGCGGTACAGATCGGCATGCCAGATGTCGGGCGTCCCCTCATAGGTCTGCACCAAAGTA
>JAYSWK010000355.1:0-4089 GCA_043718085.1 Rhodobacterales bacterium | reverse complement strand
ATTTCCGCCGGGCCGAAACCCGCGCTGCCGGGGGCGATGACTGGCGCGGCGGCGATGGCCCGCTGCATGTCTCGGCACCCGACCTTTCGTCCCTTGCCCGGGCCTTTATCGATGCGGGGGTACAGGCGGGCTATCCCTATACCGCCGACAGCAACGGCCATCAGCAGGAAGGCTTTGGCCCGATGGAGCGGACAACCCGCAAAGGGCGACGCTGGAGCACATCGATGGCCTATCTGCGCCCGGCCATGTTGCGGCCAAACCTGACAGTGATCACCGGCGCCCTGGTGCAGGAAATCGTGCTTGACGGTGGTCGCGCGATCGGTGTGCGCTATGGCCGTGACGGCCAGACACATGTGGCACGGGCCGACCGCGAAGTCATTCTTTGTGGTGGCGCGATCAACTCGCCGCAACTTTTGCAGCTTTCCGGCATCGGAGCGCCCGATGTTTTGGAAGCCGCCGGTATCGCCGTCAAACATGCCTTGCCGGGGGTCGGTGAAAATCTGAACGATCACCCCGATATCGTGCTGCAATATCGCGCCAAGCAGAAAAACACGCTCTATCCGGTGACGCGTGGGCCGCGTGCCATTGCCGCCGGTCTGCGCTGGTTTGCCAACCAGACCGGCCCTGCCGCCAGCAACCATTTCGAAGCCGGGGCTTTCATCCGCAGCCGTGCGGGCGTCGAACACCCTGATCTGCAACTGACCTTCATGCCGCTTGCCGTTATTCCGGGAACCGTCAACGTGCGCGCCGAACATGCGTTCCAGGTGCATGTCGACCTGATGCGCGCGCAAAGCCGCGGTCATGTGCGGGTGCGCAACCCGGACCCGCGGGCGGCACCGGCGATCCTGTTCAACTATCTCAAGCACCCCGCCGACCGCGCCGATTTTCGCGCCGGCGTCAGGCTGGTGCGTGAAATCATGGCGCAACCCGCCATGCAGGCCGAAGTGCAGGCCGAAATTTATCCAGGTCCGGAACATCAGTCCGATGCCGAGATTGACGCCTTTGTCCGCCGCGCGGTGGAAACCTGCTATCATCCGGTCGGCACCTGCAAGATGGGATCGGCAAATGACAAGATGGCGGTGGTCGATGATACGCTGTCGGTGCATGGCATTGCAGGGCTGCGCGTGGTTGATGCCTCGATCATGCCGATGATCGTCAGCGGAAATACCAATGCGCCGACGATCATGATTGGCGAAAAAGCCGCCGACATGATCCGGGGCCGCGCTCCGCTTGCGGCCAGCGCAGCCCCTGTATGGCTGAACAACAATTGGGAGCAAGTCCAGCGATGAACAAGGTCGCCAATTTTCGCTGGATTGCCTGGCTGCGGCGACTGAACAAAGGTGTTTCGGACCTGTCGCGGCTTGGTGCCGCTTCCGGCGCGCGACCAGATCGCCTTTTGGTCAAAAGCCAGGGTTTTTCCAGCCGAGGGCCGAGTATCGGCGGGGTGGATTATGTCTCTATTTGGAACCTCCAATTCCGTTGCAACACTCTGTCCAGAGCGTGTCGCGTTCAACCAGATAAGAGCATTCACCTTGCACCCCGAAGCAGCGATTGCTCTTGCAAACGCGTTCGGGAGCAGGCCAGGGTGCCGGAAAACCCGCCAAGGTCGCCCTCATGCGAAAGCCTATCGAACTGGCAAATGCCGTCGTCAAAGCAGACCGGATGTGGGTCCGGAAAGGGGCTTGTTCAAGACGGCTACTTTAATCGGCCAGCTTGATCAGCGTCTTGCCGAAGTTCTGCCCTCGCAGCATGCCGATGAAGGTTGCGACCATGTTTTCAAGACCATGGGTCACATCCTCGCGGTAGCAGATGACGCCGGATGTCAGCCAGGCGGACATCCGGGCGTGAAATTCGGGGCCGTCCTGGTCAAATTCGCTGACGATAAAGCCGCGGAATGTCAGGCTGCGGGTCAGGATCGCGCGCAAAAGCTGGGGCGTGCGGTCGGGGCCCGGGGGCAAAGCGATGGCGTTGTAATTGGCGATTGTGCCGCAGACGGGCACGCGGGCGAAAGGGTTCAGCAAGGGCAGAACGGCGTCGAAAATGGCGCCGCCCGTCAGTTCGAAATAGACATCGACCCCTTTGGGGCAGGCGCTGGCCAATTGCGCCGCCATGTCGGGCGCCTTGCGGTCGATGCAGGCGTCAAAGCCCAATTCGACCGTCACATAGGCGCATTTGTCGGCACCACCCGCCAAACCCACCACCCGCGCCCCGCCGATCCGGGCGATCTGGCCGACCAGCGCCCCCACGGCCCCTGAAGCGGCCCCCACCACCAGGGTCTCACCCGGCTTGGGCTTGCCGATATGCTTCAGGCCCGCATAGGCCGTCAGCCCCGGCATGCCCATCACCCCAAGCGCGGTCTGCACCGGGGCCAAAGCGGGGTCGAGCCTGCGGCAATCGCTGGCGCGGCGCAATGTGTGGTCGCGCCAGGCGTCATAGACCACCACGATATCACCGGGTTTCAGGCTGGGGTCACCCGACATCAGGACACGGGCCACGGCCTCGCTGGGCAAGGGCTGACCGATCCGGGTTGGCGCCTCATAAGAGGGGGCATCCGACATGCGCCCGCGCATATAGGGATCAAGCGACAGCCACAGGGTTTGCAACAGGACCTCACCCGGACCGGGATCGGGCAGATTGCGCGTCACCATGCGGAAATCCGCGAGCTTGGGTTCCCCCACGGGGCGGGCGGCAAGGTCGATGACACGGGCGGTGACGGGCATGATCTGTCCTTGGCTGCTGACAGACCGACCTTTTCACCTGGCACCGCCTGAGGCAAGGGGCCCCGTTTCGGGGCCCTGCAGGCGAGGCAAAGGCTTGCGCCGCAAGGCGCTCTGCCAGATCACGTCGCTGCCGCTTGCGCCGGGGCAGGCCTGTGGCGATAAGGGCCCCATGCGCGCGCCCTTGCCCATCGACGAAGCCCTGCCTGCCCTGCGCGATGCCGTGGCCCGGCGCGGCATGGCCGTGCTGCAAGCCCCGCCGGGCGCGGGCAAGACCACGGTCGTGCCGCTGGATCTGATGGACAGCGGCCTTGTCACAGGCCGCATCGTCATGCTTGAACCCCGACGTCTGGCCGCCCGTGCCGCCGCCGAACGCATGGCCGCCACCTTGGGCGAGGCCGTGGGCCAGCGTGTGGGCTACCGCATCCGGGGCGAGGCCAAGGTGAGCCGCGACACGGTGATCGAAGTCGTGACCGAGGGCATCCTGACCCGGATGATCCAGTCCGATCCGGGTCTTGAGGGGGTGGGCTGCCTGATCTTTGACGAATTTCACGAACGCAGCCTGAATGCCGATCTGGGGCTGGCGCTGGCCTTGGAAATCCGCGCGGCCCTGCGCGACGATCTGGTGCTGGTCGTCATGTCGGCCACGCTGGATGCGGCCCCGGTCGCCGCCCTTTTGGGGGACGCGCCCCTGATCACCTCGGCGGGGCGGGCCTATCCGGTCGACACCCGCTGGCTTGCCCGCGACCAGGATCCAAGCCTGCGGTTCGAGGCCGCCATGGCCGGGCTGATCCGCCAGGCTTTGGACGAGGTGCCGCACGGCGGACTTCTGGCCTTTTTGCCGGGCGAGGGCGAAATTCGCCGGGTCGAGGGGATGCTGACGGGCCTGCCGGGCTGCACGGTGTTGCCCCTGTTCGGGGCGATGGACTTTGCGGCCCAGCGTGCGGCACTGGGGCCGGTGGACGGGCGGCGAGTGGTGCTGGCGACCTCGATCGCCGAAACCTCGCTGACCTTGCCGGATATCCGGGTGGTGGTGGATGCAGGCCGCGCACGGCGGGCGCGGTTCGACCCCAACTCCGGCATGTCGCGGCTGGTGACGGAACGGGTGACACGGGCCGAAGCCGATCAGCGGCGCGGACGGGCAGGGCGGACTGAGCCTGGCATCTGTTACAGGCTCTGGGACGAACCCGAGACCCAAGGCCTAGTGCCGTTCGCGGAGCCCGAAATTCGCGCCTCCGATCTTTCGGGTCTGTTGCTCGATTGCGCCGAGTGGGGTGCGCCCGATCCTAGAACATTGGCCTGGCTCGATCCGCCGTCCGAAGGGCTGATCAAGGCGACGCGGCTGGAGTTGCAGGCCATCGGGGCTTTGGAC
>JAYSWK010000354.1:0-10278 GCA_043718085.1 Rhodobacterales bacterium | reverse complement strand
TTCGACGCCGCCGACAAGTTGGCCTTCCTGGCCAAGGTCGGGCCGCAGATCCGGGGCATCGCCACACGGGGCGAACTTGGCGCCAACGCCGCGATGATTGCGGCATGCCCGCTGCTTGAGGTGATCAGCGTTTACGGTGTCGGCTTTGATGCGGTCGACCTTGCCGCTTGCCGCGCCCGCGCCGTCCGGGTGACAAATACGCCCGACGTGTTGACCAATGACGTGGCTGACCTTGGCGTGGCGATGATGCTGGCGCAATCGCGCGGCATGATCGGTGCGGAAAGCTGGGTGCGCGACGGGTCCTGGGCGGCCAAGGGGCTTTACCCCCTGCAACGCCGGGTCTGGGGTCGGCGCGCCGGGGTGCTTGGTCTTGGCCGCATCGGCCATGAGGTGGCAAAGCGCCTGGCGGGCTTTGACATGCAGATTGCCTATTCCGATATTGGCCCAAAGGACTTTGCGCCGCAGTGGGAGTTTATCAGCGACCCGGTCGCCCTGGCCGCGCGGTCGGATTTCCTGTTCGTGACGCTCGCCGCATCTGCCGCGACACGGCATATCGTCGGAACCCACGTGATCCAGGCCTTGGGGCCAGAAGGCATGCTTATCAACATCAGCCGCGCCTCGAACATCGACGAAGAGGCGCTTTTGGGCGCGCTTGAAACCGGCCAACTTGGGTCCGCCGCGCTGGATGTGTTCGAAGGCGAGCCAAAGCTGAACCCACGTTTTCTGAACCTGCCGAACGTGCTGGTGCAACCGCATCATGCCAGCGGCACCTATGAAACGCGCCAGGCGATGGGCAAGCTTCTGCGCGACAACCTGACCGCGCATTTTGCGGGCCAACCCCTGCTGACGCCGGTCGCGTGATGCGGGCGATTGTCATTCATGCCGCCAAGGACCTGCGGATCGAGGATCGCCCCGACGAAAGCCCCGCCCCCGGACAGCTGCGCCTGCGCCTTGCCACGGGCGGGGTCTGCGGATCAGACCTGCATTACTACAACCACGGTGGCTTTGGCGCGGTGCGGCTGAAAGAGCCGATGATCCTGGGACACGAGGTTTCCGCCTTTGTCACCGAACCCGGCACCTCGGCATTCCGGCCTGGCCAACTCGTCGCCGTCTCGCCCAGCCGCCCCTGTGGCGGTTGCAAGTTCTGTCTGGAAGGCCTGCCGAACCAATGCCTGAACATGCGCTTTTACGGCAGCGCCATGCCCTTTCCCCATATTCAGGGCGCATTCCGTGAAAGTCTTGTGGCCGATGCCAGCCAATGCACCGACGCAACCGGCCTGACCCCGGGCGAGGCGGCGATGGCCGAACCCCTGGCCGTGACGCTGCATGCCACGAAACGGGCGGGCGACATGCTGGGCAAGCGCGTTCTCGTCACCGGCTGCGGGCCGATCGGTGTGCTGGCGATCCTGGCCGCGCGCTGCGCCGGGGCGGCCGAGATCGTGGCGACCGACCTGTCGGACTTTACCCTGGCCCTGGCGCGCAAGGTTGGCGCGGACCGGGCGATCAACACCGGCACCGATCCCCAGGCGCTGTCCGGCTATGGGGCCGACAGGGGCTATTTCGACGTGCTTTACGAATGCACCGGTGTTGCGGCGGCGCTGGCCGGCGGGATCGCGGCGCTGCGCCCACGCGGGGTGATCCTGCAACTGGGTCTGGGCGGCGACATGACCCTGCCGATGATGGCGATCACCGCCAAAGAGCTGGACCTGCGCGGATCGTTCCGCTTTCACGCCGAGTTCGCGACCGGCGTCGGGCTGATGCAAAAGGGGCTGATCGACGTCAAGCCGCTGATCACCCATACGGTTGGGCTGGATCAGGCCGAAACGGCCTTCCGGCTGGCCAGTGACCGCGCGCAAACGATGAAGGCGCAGATCGTGTTTTCGGGCTAGGGGATGCTGGTCGCGCCGATGGCCGCGGGCGCGGTTTCGGCCACTTCCATGTCCTGATCGCCGGTTCCCGACCCTTTGCCGGTCCCGCCCAAACGGCGGCCTGGTTCGGGCGGCGACTTGCTGTGCTTCCCCCCGGTGTTCGCGCAATGCCCTTGTCACCTGCAAGCGCAGCTCAAAATCATCCTGACCGGATTTCATGACTTGGCATGGCCTTGGTTCGCTTGCGCGGGCCAGTATGTTATCGATAACTTTTTGCTTGACAGCCCGTGGTCCCGGGATCATCTTTACCCAGGTTTCCGGTAAATCTGGCGCAAGATCGGATCGGCATCGGCATCGACCTGGGGAGGATCCGCCATGCATCCGTCGTCTGACGGCCTTGTCTTTGAACGCATCGTGAAGTCATTTGGTGGCACGCAGGCGCTCAAAGGGGTTTCGTTGATGGTCGGCCGGGGCGAAATCGTGGCCCTTCTGGGGGAAAACGGGGCTGGCAAATCCACGCTGATCAAGGTTTTGGGCGGCATCCATCGCCCCGACGAAGGCGGCGTGCGCATCGACGGCGTGCCCTATGCCCATGAAGCCGGCAAGTCGGGTGGGCAGAAGGTGGCCTTCATCCACCAGGACCTTGGCCTGATCGAATGGATGAGCGTGGCTGAAAACATTGCCCTGGCGCTTGGCTATACCCGCAAGGGCGGCCCGTTCACCCGCCGCATCGACTGGTCTGCGACCGAGGTGGCGGCGGATGCAGCCCTGCGCCTGGTCGAGGCAGAGTTTCCCGCCACGGCCCGCGTCTCCAGCCTGACCCGCACGCAGAAGTCGCTGGTCGCCATCGCCCGTGCTTTGGCGGCCAGCAGCGACTTTCTGGTCCTGGACGAACCGACGGCCAGCCTGCCCGCGGATGAGGTCGAGCGGCTCTTTGCGGCGCTGCGGCCCCTCAAGGCGCGCGGCGTCGGGATGATCTATGTCAGCCACCGTCTGGACGAGATTTTTCGCATTGCCGACCGTGTCGCCGTGCTGCGGGACGGTCAGATGGTCGGAATGCGCCCCATCGACCAGACGACACCCGAAGAACTGGTCAGCCTGATCGTCGGCCGCAAGGCGCGCGAAATCGCCCGCCCCGCCGTGTTGGACGGCCCCGCCATCCTCAAAGTCGAAGGCATGGCCACCCCGGCTGTCGGACCCGTCAGCTTTGATATTCGGCGCGGCGAGCTACTGGGCCTAGCCGGACTGCGGGGTGCCGGCCACGAAGATATCGGTCGCGCCCTGTTCGGTGCGATCCCCCATGCCGGAAGGGTCAGCCTTGATGGCCAAACCCCCGACTTGCGATCAACCCGGACGGCGATGCGGTCCAGGATCGGCCTGGTCGCGCGCGACCGTATCGGCGAAAGCGTGGCGCCCGGTCTTGCGATCCGCGAAAACGCCTTTCTGAACCCCTCGGCCACGGGGCGGCGGATGCTGTCGGTCCTGTCGTCCCACCGCGAAGGCGAGATGGCGCAAACCATCGGACGTCGCGTTGGCTTGTCGCCAAACGATCCCACCCTGGCGATCGAGGCGCTGTCAGGGGGCAACCAGCAAAAGGTCGTGGTCGGGCGCTGGCTGGATTCCGGCCGCAGGCTCTTGATTACCGAAGACCCGACGGCAGGGGTCGATGTCGGCGCCAAGGCCGAAATCTACCATCTTCTTTACCAGGCGCTGGCCAGTGGCATGGGTGTCCTGGTCGTCTCGACCGATTTCGAGGAAATCGCCGCAATCTGCCACCGGGCCATCGTATTCAGCCGGGGCTTGCCCGTGGCCGAACTGACCGGCGCCGAACTTTCCACCGAATCCCTGATCCAGGCCGCATCGGCCGGTGAAGCCGCCTAAGGACCCGCAATGCCCGGAATTGAATCAAACGCAGTCGAGCCGACCAAGGACGAACTGCGGGGTCTTGGACCAGTGCAGAAAGCGGTTCGCCTGGCCCCGACCTACGGCCTGGTGATCCTCATGCTGGGCCTGATCCTGCTGTTCTCGCTCTTGCTGCCCAACACCTTTCCAACCGTGCTGAACCTGCGCTCGATCCTCAGCGACAAGGCGATCATCGCCCTTCTGGCGCTGGCGGCAACAATCCCGATGGTGGCGGGCCGCATCGATCTGACGGTCGGCTATGGCATCGTGCTGTGGCACATCCTGGCGATCAGCCTGCAAACGATGTTTGGCCTGCCCTGGCCGATGGCGGTTGTCATCGTGCTTGGCCTTGGGGTGATCGTCGGCGCGCTGAACGGCCTTCTGGTCGAAGTGGCACGGATCGACAGCTTCATCGCAACCCTTGGCACCGGAACCGTGCTTTATGCGCTGGCCCTCTGGCACACCGGCGGGCGGCAGATGGTCGGCGCGCTGCCGGACGCATTCTATGCCATCAACGGGACCTTCGTCTTCGGCCTGCCCATCACCGCCTATTATGTGCTGGCGATCACCTTTGCGCTGTGGATCATCCTGGATTACACCCCCACCGGGCGCTATCTTTACGCCATCGGCGCCAACCAGCGCGCAGCCGAGCTTAACGGCATCCCGACACGGAAATTCGTGATCGGTGCCTTCGTCGCCTCTGGCCTTCTGACCGCGCTTGCAGGGGTGCTGCTGGCATCGAAACTGCGCATCGGCCAGGCGTCGGTCGGGCTGGAGTTCCTGCTGCCGGCGCTGGTCGGGGCGTTCCTTGGCTCGACCACCATCAAACCCGGCCGGGTCAACATCTGGGGGACCATCGTGGGTGTGATGATCCTGGCAGTCGGCATCTCGGGCATCCAGCAATTCGGCGGCAGTTTCTGGGTCGAACCCATGTTCAACGGCACCACGCTTCTCATCGCAATCGGCATCGCCGGCTATGCGCAAAGGAAGAAAGGCGCGAAATCGAAATGATCAGCAATAAATCAGGAGGATCAACATGCTGAAACGAACTCTTCTAGGCGGGCTGCTTGCCAGCACCGTTCTGGCCGCCACAGGGCTTGGCGCCTTCGCGCAAGACGCCTTTGACGGCCCCAGCACCGGCCCCAAGGCCGCCGAGGGCAAGACGATCGTCGTTCTTGCCGGCGACATGAAAAACGGTGGCATCCTGGGCGTTACCACCGGTATTGAAGAAGCCGCCGCAAAGATCGGCTGGACCGTCAAGGTGCTGGACGGTGCGGGCTCGGTGCAAAGCCGGTCGGCAGCCGTCGGGCAGGCGCTGGCGCTTGGGCCCGATGGTGTGGTGATCAACGGCTTTGACGCCGCCGAACAGCAGGCGGCGCTGGCAGGTGTCACGGCGGCAGGCATTCCCATGGTGTCCTGGCACTCTGGTCCGAAGATCGGCTGCGATGCACCGGGCGGCATCTTTGCCAATGTGTCCACCGACGCGATGGACGTTTCAACCAAGGCGGCCGAATGGGCGTTGCAGGATGGCGGCGGCAAGCCCGGCGTCGTGATCTTCACCGACAGCACCTACACGATCGCAATCCTGAAAGCCGCGAAACTGAAAGAAGTGATCGAGGCTGGCGGTGGCACGGTTCTGCAATGGGTGGATACCCCGATTGCCGAAACCTCCACGCGCATGGGCCCGCTGACCACGACGCTTCTGCAGCAATATGGCGCCAGCTGGACGCATTCGTTGGCGATCAACGACCTTTACTTCGATTTCATGGGGCCGTCGCTTGCGGCCGCAGGGATTGATGGCAAGGGCAGCCCGAAGGCAGGCTCGGCCGGCGACGGGTCCGAGGCGGCCTTCCAGCGCATCCGCACCGGGCAGTTTCAGTCCGTGACGGTGGCCGAGCCCCTGAACCTTCAGGGCTGGCAACTGGTGGACGAGTTGAACCGCGCCATTTCAGGCGAGGCCTGCTCGGGTTACATCACCGCCCCGGCCCTGGTGACCGAGGAAGGTCTGGCCACCACGACCGGCAACACCTTTGACCCGAACAACGGCTACCGCGAGGCCTATGCCGCGATCTGGGGCAAGTGAACCCGCGACAATGAAAGCAAGGTGCCAGAGCATTGCTCTGGCACCTTTTTGCTGTCGGGCTGGCATCCGCCCGACGCGTATGGTCCGGATCACGGCGGCGAACATCGGGCCGAACCTGTTCCATCAAAGGCGCAAGGTAGGGTTTCTGATGTTGATGCCGCATTTATCCCGAAGGCCCGGCAATCAGGCCGCTTCAGAACTTCCGCGGCTGGAGGTGTAATAGGCCTCATAGATCGGCGACAGGGTTTCCGTCTCGAACAGGCTGGAAACCGACATGCCGCTGGATATGTTCAGGATGGCTTGGGCAAACATCGGCGCGGTCGGCACAACGCGGATGTTGCGGGCGGATTGCAACTTGGTGCCCTGCTCGATTGAATCCGTGATCACCAGCGACCGCATCACCGACTTTGCCACGCGCTCGATCGCGGGGCCGCTCAGCACGCCATGGGTGCTATACGCATGCACCTCACTGGCACCTTGCTCCATCAGGGTCTCAGCCGCCTTGCACAGCGTGCCCGCCGTATCGCAGATATCGTCGACGATAAGACATTTGCGGTCCCGGACATCGCCGATCACCGTCATGGCCGCAACCTCGCCGGCCTTCTCGCGCCGCTTGTCCACGATGGCCAGCGGGGCATTGATCCGCTTGGCCAGTTCGCGCGCGCGGGCAACGCCGCCCACATCGGGCGAGACGACCATCAACTCCTCCATCTGGCCCCTGAAATGATGCGCGATGTCCAGCGCAAAGGCCGGGCTGGCGTAAAGGTTGTCGACTGGAATGTCGAAAAGCCCTGGATCTGGGCGGCATGCAGGTCCAGCGTCAGCACCCGGTCGATGCCCGCCGTCTCGATCAGGTTGGCCACCAGCTTGGCGCTGATCGGCGTGCGGGCCTTGGCCCTGCGGTCCTGCCGCGCATAGCCGAAATAGGGGATCACCGCCGTGATGCGGGCAGCCGATGACCGACGCAGGGCATCCGCCATGATCAAAAGCTCCATAAGGTTGTCATTGGCCGGGTTCGAGGTGGGCTGGATGACATACATGTCCTCGCCCCGCACATTCTCGAACACTTCCACGAAGACTTCCTGATCGTTGAACCGTTCCACCCGCGCTTCGACCAGGCCAATCGGCGTCCCACGGTGGACCGACATCCGTTGCGCAACCGACCGTGCCAGCGACAGGTTGGCATTGCCAGAGATCAGTTTTGGCGTGTTGACTGTGGACATGGTGGGTCCTTTCGCATGGGTCGCGGGAACTGGCCCCCGGTGCCAGAACACCGGGGCACGGGCGTGCGTCCGACAATTGCGCGAACGTCAGGCCGCCGTGCGGCCAGCGGTCGGGAAGGTGCGTTCCGCCCGATAGGCACGAAAGCTCGACAGATCCTGCGCATTGCATTCGGTCTGCCAGCGGCTGCCCGGGACGACGGCGGCTACCACCGGAAAGCGGCTTGCGAATGCGTCGGTCGCAGCGCAGTTTTCCATCGCAATGGTGACCAGGCCTGCAACTTCGCGGCCCTGGCGTTCGACCAGCTGGATCGCCGCCTCCATCGTGCCGCCGGTCTGGATCCACTGATCGGCCAACAGCACGCGGGTGCCCCTGGCAAAGGCGGGCAGCCGCATTTCCATGTCCTGGGTCTTGCCGGAATAGTTGGTGAAACTGACGCGGTCAGTATCGACGCACAGCTTGCCCGCCTTGCGCACCGGCAAGAACCCCTTGCCCGTCCGCGCCGCAAGCCCCGCCCCCAGCACAAAACCCATGGCGTCGCAGCCGCCGACCACATCGAACTCGACCCCCGCCAGATCGGCGATCAGGTCATCCAGCAGGTCGGAAAACGCCGCGGCATTGATGTAGATCGAGGTCGGGTCCAGCCAGGCGAACTTGGGCCCCTTGGTGTTGGGCGACATCAGCGACAGATACAAGCGGTCGTCGCACGGTCCTTTGGATTGGGTCATTTCGGGGCTCCATATGCGCGGGTGAGGTCAAGAAGGGCGCCTAGGCGCGCCGGGTCGATGTTGTAAAAATCGCCCGGGCGGTTGATGCCCGTCGCAACCAGAAAGCAATCGACATCGGCGGCATATTGCGCGGCATTGCCGGGGTTGACCCCCGAGGCGATGGCCAGGGGCGCGCGGCCCAGGCCATGGCGGAAATCGGCGATCTTGGTCAGATCGGTGGCCTGACCGATAGTGGCGTGGCGCTGGGCCGCTATGCCCGCCAGATCCTGCGCCTGAATGACGACATCGTGGCGCATTTCGCCGCCGAGGCGCTGTCGGGCTGGATCAAGGTCGGCCTGCCGACCGACTTTTCCAACGCCTTTCTGCTGGGGGCGATCACGCGGTTTGCGGCCAGTCACCCCGATGTCCGCATCGAGGTCGAAAGCAAGCTGTCGCGCCATTTGCGCCAGGACATCGCGGCGGACCGGCTGGATCTGGTCGCGGCCATCGCCCCAAGCCGGGACGAGGTCTATCTGGTCAATTCCGCGACGATCACCCCGATCTGGGGCGTTGCCGAAAGCTTTCGCTGGCAGCATGACGCGGTCTTGCCGCTGGTCCGTCACCCCGACCCCTGCGAATATGTCGACCGGATGCGCAATGCGCTGCGCGAAGTGCAGAAGTCCTGGAAGACCAAGCTGGTCTCGGGGGATGTCGCGGGGATACAGGCAGCCGTGCTGGCCGGGATCGGTGTCAGCGCCCTGACCCCGGCGACGCTGGTGCCCGGAATGCGCGTCGGGACCCTGGCCGAGGGCTTTCCCCCGCTCGACTCAATGCGCATCGGCCTGTTTTACAAGCATGCCAGGCTGACCAAGGCTGGGCACGGCCTGGCCCAATGGCTGATGCAGCAGATCACCCTCGCCGGCCAGAATGGTGCGACATAAGCAATCCTTATGAAACCATACGGAAACCAAATTTCCGATTTGGATGAAAACCTCCCAAGAATCGGGCCACGCCGCAGCGAATCGCTGTCGGACCGCCAGAACAGGGGATGCCACATGACAGACAGCCGCATTCACTTGTCCCGTCGCCGCCTTCTTCAGGGCGCTGCGACCTTTGCATTGGCCACGCCCATGCTGAACCACGCCTGGGCCCAAGACGCGATGCAAATCAACATGCTGGCCTGGTATGGCCATGCCGAGCACGACATCGTGGCCGAGTTCGAGGCCGAGAACAACGTCAAGTTCGTGCCGAAATTCTATGCCGGCGGCGACAACATGCTGGCGCTGATCTCGCAATCTCCGCCCGGCACCTATGACCTGATCCTGTCGGATGCCGAGTTTGTCCAGCAATTGAACGCGGCCGGCTACATTGAACAGATGGACCCGTCGCTGTATCCGTTCGACGATTTCTGGCCCGAATTCCAGAAGTTTCCCGGCCACTGGACCGACGACACGCTGTGGTCGGTGATGGTGCGTTACGGCCTTCTGGGCGTCAGCTACAACACCGATGCGCTGACCCGCGAAGAGGCGATGAGCTACAACTGCTTCTGGAACCCCAAGCTGACCGGCAAGGTCGGCCATTTCGACTGGCACCTGCCGAACCTGGGGCAGATATCGCTCTTGAAGGGCAACAAGCCACCCTTCGACATCGACGGTGCGGCCTGGGAGGCGGTCAAGGAAAAGACGCTCAGCCTCAAGCCGCAAGTCGGGGGCTATTTCGACTATGGTGGCACCTTCTCGGGCCTGAAGAACGGCGAGATGCTGGCCATGGTCGGCATCGGCGACTGGATCACCGGGGTCTTGCGCAAGGACGACGCCAAGGTGGACAGCGTGATCCCGGAAGAGGGTGGCATCCAGTGGACCGAAAGCTATTCCATCGGCAAGGGCACCACCAAGCAAAAGATCCTCAACAAGTTCATCACCTACATGCTGGGGCCCAAGGGTCAGGTCAAATCGATCCAGATGGCCGCCTATCCGGGCCTGTCGCCGACCAAATCGGGCTGGAAGGCCATCCATGACGCCAAAGCGCAGATTTGACCCCTATCCCATGATCTGGCGGCTTCCCCTGCTGATCTGGCAAGGTGCCTTTTTCGTCATTCCGCTGGTCTTCACGGCAGCGATGAGCTTCTGGCTGGTCAAGAACTACCGGATGGAACCGGCATTTGTCCTGGACAATTGGGCGAAAATGCTGGGGCGTGGGGCGTTCTGGGATGCCTATTGGGTCACGCTGTGGCGCGCGGCGCTGGCCGGTGTGCTGGCCGGTGTGCTGGCCAGTGTGGTGGCTTTTCCGGCCGCGCTGTTCCTGGCGTTCGGCCTTGGTGAACCGGGCGGCGGTTCGCGCTGTTTTGCCTGATCGTGCCGTTCTTCACGTCGTTCCTGGTGCGGGCCTATACCGATTTCCGCTATGGCTTCCGCTTCAAGCAGGCCGATCTGGCCCTGGCGCTGTTGCCGCCAACGCTGCCCCTGGCAATTCTGGGCCTGGCCATGCTGGCGTGGCT
>JAYSWK010000353.1:0-1607 GCA_043718085.1 Rhodobacterales bacterium | reverse complement strand
CCTGAGTTCGGATTTTCAGGTCTGGAAGGACGAGGGCGCGGACCCGAAGCGGTTGGTCGTTCAGGTGGGCACGACGCAGTTGTCCTATCAATTGGGTGCCATTGCCGATTGTCATGCCTGGTTGAAGGCGCAGGGCGGTTGGGTGACCTTGGGCAATGCCGATGAAGGCAAGCCTTGCGCCGATGGCTCGGTCGAGGCTTGGGCGCGGGATGAGGGCAATCCGGCTGGGGGCTACTATGGCCTTCGCAAGGGATATCGCGGGCGGTTTGCGAATTACGTGACGCCGGTGATGGAGGTTCTGGGGCTGGTCGAACTGGAGCATGGCCCGCGCAACAACCGGGTGCGGGCACGCTGAATTCGGCATGATGCGGTTCAGGTTTCCAGGGAAACGGGAATAGCTGCCTCTCGCGGGGGCTCGAACGCGGTTTGCGATACAGTTGATTTCAAACGGGCCTGAATCGCTCTCAAGCGGGATGAGTTTGCACGGAATCGAAAAACGCTGCCTCTCGCATTCGCTCGAACGCGCATTTCGATGAGGTTGTTTCCATGAAACCTCATCCCGCTCTAACCCCAAAGTGTGGGTTCGGGGGGATGGATGCCCTGTGCATCATAGGCGATCTGCGTCGGGCGGTCGGCCGACAAGAGGAGCGGGCCATCAAGGTCGCAAAAGGCGGCCCCCTGGGCCACCAGCACGGCGGGGGCCATGGCAAGGCTGCTGCCGACCATGCAACCGACCATGAGGCCAAGGCCCAGCCGTGCGGCCTCGGCCCGGGCCAAAAGCGCCTCGGTCAGGCCGCCCGTTTTGTCAAGTTTCAGGTTCACAAGGTCATATTTGCCTTTCAGCGCCGCCAGGCTGGCCGTGCCATGGGCGCTTTCGTCGGCGCAGACGGGCAGGGGGCGGGCGATTTCGGCCAGCATGTCATCGGCCCCGGCGGGCAGGGGCTGTTCGACCATCGCCACGCCAAGACGCAGAAGATGGGGGGCGAGGTCAGTATAGACCTTGGGGCTCCAGCCTTCGTTGGCGTCGATGATCAGGGTGGATCCTGGCGCACCGCCGCGGACGGCTTCCAGACGGGGCATGTCGTCGGGGGTGCCAAGTTTGATCTTGAGCAACGGGCGATGGGCATTCTGCGCGGCCTGGGCGCGCATGGCCTGCGGCGCATCCAGCGACAGGGTGAAAGCCACGCGAACCGGGTGGGGCCGGGGCAGGCCGGCCAGTTCCCAGACGCGGAGGCCTGCCAGTTTGGCGTCCAGGTCCCATAATGCGCAATCGACGGCGTTGCGGGCGGTGCCGGGGGGCAGGGCGTGTTGCAGTTCGGCGCGGGTGATGGTGGGCGGCAGGGCCTGGATCAGGGCGGTGTCGCTGTCCAAAGTGCTGCCATAGCGGGCATAGGGCACACATTCGCCCCAGCCGGTCACTCCGCCGCGCGTGATGCGGACGGTCAGCACCTGCGCCTCGGTCTTGGACCCGCGCGAGATGGTGAAGGTGCGGGCAAGGGGGAAGGTGTCGCGGGTGACGGTGATCATGGGATGCATCCTTGGGTCTGCAAAGATTGGCGCAAAATGAGGGTGCGGGAAAGGGCGGACGGTGGCTTTGGTTGCATCTT
>JAYSWK010000352.1:0-10314 GCA_043718085.1 Rhodobacterales bacterium | reverse complement strand
CTGCGCCCGGGGCAGCACGATCCGGTCGCTGCTTTCGCTTTGCTGCGGCCGGATGTCGTGGCGGATGTCCTGCCAAAGGCCATAGCCCGCCATCAGCCCAACGATGATCATGCCCCAGGCCAGCGCGGTGCGCAAAGCCTGGCCCATCCGTTTGCGGTATTCGACCATGACCCATCCGGCCAGCGCGGCCAGAAGCAGGCCGAGATAGATCAGCCGCGCGCTGTCGTCCCCGCCAAGCATCACGGCCAGATGATCCATCCCCGTCACCCGATCAGCCCGGTGCCCTTGACCCCGTCGATCACGAATTGCACCGAAAGGGCTGCAAGCAGCATGCCCAGAAGCCGGGTGATCACGATGGTGCCGGTGCGGCCCAAAAGTCGCTCGAGCGGGGCCGAGGCCAGAAGAAAGACAAAGGTCGCGATGATCATGCCGTAAAGCAGGCCCAGAACCTGCAGGCGCAGCGCCCAATCCTCGCCCGCCTGACCCATGAGCAGGATCATGGTGGCAATCGCGCCCGGCCCGGCAATCAGCGGCGTGGCCAGGGGAAAGACCGACGGGTCATGGTGCGGATCGGCGTGCTGCCCCTCGCGCCGCTGGGTGCGGCGTTCGAAAAGCATGTCAAGGGCGGTCAGGAACAGAAGGATCCCGCCCGCGATGCGGAACGCGGGCATCGAGATGCCGATGAAGCCCAAAAGCGCCTCGCCAAAGAGGCCGAACAGGGTCAAGAGGACGGCAGCGATGATGCAGGCCCGCAAGGCCAGGCGACGGCGACGTTCGGCGTCCATCCCTACGGTCAACGCGATGAACAAGGGCACGAGGCCCGGGGGGTCGATCACGACGAAGAGCGTGGCAAAGGCCGTGATCAGAAAGGGGGACATGCGGGCCGGGCTCCTTTTCGGCGGCAAGATGGGCATGTCGGCATTTTGGCAAGCCAAAAAGCCGACCTATTGCCCATCCTACACGTCAGGTCGCGGCGTCTAGCCGTTCCTGTGCAGTCAGCCACAGCGCCTCGGCCTTGTCGAGAGCGTCCATCACCTCGGCGTATTTCTTGTTCCAGGTCTCCAACTCGCCTTTGCGGGCATCCTCGTACAGTTCGGGATCGGCGAGTTTGCGGGCCAGCTTGTCGCGCATGTCGTTCAGCTTGGCCAGGCGGTCTTCGCATTTGCGAACCTCGGCGCGCAGGGCCACGACCTCGTCACGGCTGACCTTCTTGGGTTTCTCGACCGGTCTGGCGGCGGGCTTGGCATCCTCGTCGCCGGCCAGCAGCATGCGGCGGTAGGCTTCCAGGTCGTCGGTATAGGGGGTGACGGTGCCGCCCTTGACCAGCCACAGCCGGTCGGCCACCAGCGACAGAAGGTGCATGTCGTGGCTGACCAGGATCACGGCACCGGAATATTCGGTCAGCGCCTCGACCAAAGCCTCGCGGCTTTCCATGTCAAGGTGGTTGGTCGGCTCGTCCAGGATCAGAAGATGCGGCGCGTCGATCGTGGCCAGAAGCAGCGAGAGGCGGGCCTTTTGACCACCCGACAGGCGACCCACGGCGGTTTCGGCCTGATCGGCACCGAGGCCAAAGCCGGCAAGGCGGGCGCGCAGGCGGGGCTGACCTTCGTCGGGACGCAGGCGCATGACGTGTTGCAGGGGTGTCTCGTCGATGTGTAGCTCGTCCACCTGATGCTGGGCGAAATAGCCGATGCGCAGTTTGGACGACTGGATCAGGCGGCCCTCGGCAGCACCAAGCTTGCCGGCGAGGAGTTTGGACAGGGTCGACTTGCCCTCGCCGTTGCGGCCCAGAAGGGCGATGCGGTCGTCCTGATCGATGCGCAGGTTCAGCTTGCGCAGGACGGGCGGGCCGTCATAGCCGACAGCCACGTTTTCCATGTTGATGATCGGGGGCGACAGTTCTTCGGGGCGCGGGAAGGTGAAGACGACTTTCTTGGCGTCCTCGGGGGCGGTGATCACCACCATCTTTTCCAGCATCTTGACCCGGCTTTGGGCCTGCACGGCCTTGGAGGCCTTGGCCTTGAAGCGGTCAACAAAGCTTTGCAGATGGGCGCGGCGGGCTTCCTGTTTTTTGGCTTCGGCCTGCAGGACAGCGCGGCGTTCGGCGACCTGGCGGGCGAACTGGTCATAGGGGCCGGACCAATAGGTCAGCTTCTTGGCGTCCAGATGCAGGATGCCTGTCACGGCGCGGTTCAAAAGACCGCGGTCGTGGCTGATGATCAGCACGGTATGGGGGTATTTCTGCAGATAGCTTTCCAGCCAAAGCGCGCCTTCAAGGTCAAGGTAGTTGGTCGGTTCGTCCAAAAGAAGGTAGTCGGGCTGGGCGAAAAGGACACCGGCCAGGGCCACGCGCATCCGCCAGCCGCCGGAGAAGTCCGAGCAGGGGCGCAGCTGATCTTCGGCATCGAAACCCAGACCCTTGAGGATCGCCGAGGCGCGGCCTTCGGCGCTCCAGGCGTCGATATCGGCCAGGCGGGCCTGAATTTCGGCGATGCGGTGCGGGTCATGGGCGGTTTCGGCCTCGGCCATCAGGGCGGCGCGTTCGATATCGGCTTGCAGCACGGTTTCGATCAGCGAGGTCGAAGACGAGGGCACCTCTTGCGCCACGCCGCCGATGCGGGCGCGACCCGGCAGGCTGATCTCGCCGCCTTCAAGCGCCAGTTCGCCCCGGATCAGGCGGAAGAGGGTTGTCTTGCCCGCGCCATTGCGCCCGACAAGGCCGACCTTGTGGCCGGTGGGAATGGTGGCAGAGGCGCCTTCAAACAGCGGGCGGCCTTCGACGGAATAGGTGATGTCTTGTATCTTGAGCATGGCCAGCCGCTTGCCCTAAGAGGGCCGGGGCGTCAACCAAAGATCGGGAAGATGGGCAATATTGCCCATCCTACAAGGCGGTTCTACACAACCTCGCGGCCATCGGGATATTCGGCGGGGCCTTTGACCTCAAGCTTGTTGCCGAAAGGGTCGCGGATGTAAAAGCTGTGCCCCATGCCGCGTGCGCCGCCATGGGTGGCTTCGCGTTCGATCGCCACGCCATGGGCGGCAAGATGGGCGCGCATCGCCGGGGGCGCAAAGGGCGAGGTTGCGATGCAGACGTGATCGACGTTGCGCCCACCCCTGACCGGGGGGACGGCGTCGGCGGCACCGGGGTGGGTGATGTCCCACAGCACGATCAGGGCGGCACCGCACCAGACCTGCTCCATCCCCAGGGCGGGATAGGTGTAACCGGGCACGCAGCCCAGGACCTGCGCATACCAGGTCATGGCGCGGTCCATGTCATCGACCAGAAAGACCACATGGTCGATGCCGACAAGGCTGAACGGGGGCTGGGACATCGGGGTTTCCTTTCCGGGCCAGTGACCACAGGCCTATCTGCTTTTCAAGCGTCTTGCCCCGTGTTAGGTGGGCCGCGCATCAATTTCGGCGTGGGCTCTTGGGGTTCGCGCCCTGTCTTATGGAGACCATCATGGCCACTGAACGCACCCTGTCGATTATCAAGCCCGACGCCACCAAGCGCAACCTGACCGGCAAGATCGTTGCCAAATTCGAGGACGCCGGCCTGCGGGTCGTGGCCTGCAAACGCATCCATCTGACCCCGGCGCAGGCAGGCGAATTTTACGCCGAGCACAAGGAGCGCGGCTTTTATGGCGAGCTGTGCGCGTTCATGGCCAGCGAGCCCGTGGTCGTGCAGGTTCTGGAAGGCGACGGCGCCATTGCCAAGAACCGCGAAGTGATGGGTGCCACCGATCCGGCCGCCGCCGCCGCGGGCACGATCCGCAAGGATTTCGCCTTGTCCAAGGGTGAAAACTCGGTCCATGGGTCGGACAGCGCCGCATCGGCCGCACGGGAAATCAGCTTCTTCTTCGCGGGCCTTGAACTGGTCGGCTGAGACTTTCGGCCCCGGCAGCAGGGCTTGCCGGGGCAATTTCTTGACCTGTCCGCATGTGGACACTTTTGAAAATAAATATATTTCAGATAGTTGCCGTTTTCAGGTCACCACATTTTAACGTTTGACCATGGCGCGTTGTTCCCCATGGCCGATGGTGGTTTCATCCCTTGACGGGCAGGCCTGGAAACCGAAATCGGACCCAGGAAAATATCTGAGCAGCCTGCTGCGGCATGGCGTCCGACGCGGGTTTCGGCGGATTGTCGAAATGGGCCCAATAGGTTTCGTCAGAGGTAAGGGCCGGTGCGATCTTGCCCTGGTTCAGCGAGGTGATGGTCAAAGGGGTTGTCATGGTGGCCTCCCGTTTGGGGTGTTGCATGAGAACCACTTTGCCGTTTGCATTGGTTTATGTCCTGAAATGGCAGATCGAAGCGGTTCAAGTTCATCAAGCATCAGAATTCAAACCAAAAGTGTTTGAATTCTGATGCTTGATGTTTCAACAAGAACTTGAACCGCTCTAAGAAGGGTGAATTGTTGCAAAATACCGGGTCAGCCTTCCTGCAGCCCGGCCAGACGCAGTCCCTGCAGAATTGCGGCGCAGCGTGTCCGGTCTTTTTGCGGTTGTCCGGCCCAGATACTGGCGATGGTGGCCGCCGGAGCAAGTTTTCGAAAGGCGACGAGAAACTTTCGCGCGTCGTCCATTCGGCCAAGCTGGGCGTTGGCGGCGATCAGCATCCAGTAGGTGCAGACATAGTTCGGGTTCACAGTCAGCGACTTTTTGGCCCAGTTCAGCGCCGCGGCGAAATCGCCCAGCGCCATATGGCAATGCGCAATTCCGGTCAGCGACACATAGGCGAGCGGATCGTGTGGGCTGAGCCGGATCGTCCGGTGAAAATAGGCCAGCGCGTCGGCGACAGAGCCGCAATGCAGGTTCACGATGCCGGCGCGCCAGACAACTTCAAGATTGTAGGGATTGGCTTCTACCGCAGATAGAATGGCCGACATCGCCCAGTCATAATCCTTGACAAGGTGCATCAGCGCGTCGGCGCAATAGGCCAGAACGCCGGCATCATCGGCGGAATGCAGCAGGGCCCGGTGGACCAGATCCGCGCAGAGCGCAGGGTCATCCGGCCCGACCGGTGAATGACCCTGGACGGACCGGAAACCTAGATATGCAGCCATTGTGGCCAGAATGATGGAATTGTCCGGTTCCAGCACCAAGGCTTCGCCAAGCAGCAGGTGGGCATCGGAATAGCCCTCGTCGGTTTCCAAATCGGCCTTTGGCTTGGCCCGAAGATAAAGGTCATAGGCGGCAATGCTTCCCGGTCGGTCCCGGCGCGAGCGATCAAGCTCGGCCTTCTGGATCTGCGGCTCGACCACGAAGGCCACGGTTTCGGTTATCCTGTCCTGAAAGTCGAACACATCGCTGGTCGCGCCGTCGAACTTTTCAGCCCAGATATGCAGACCGCCATCGCATTCAACCAGTTGCGCCGAAATGCGCAGCCGGTCACCGGCGCGGCGGATGCTGCCCTCCAGCACGTAGCGCACGCCAAGATCGTGGCCAACCTGCCTTATGTCAACCGCCTGGCCCTTGTAGATAAAGCTGGAATTGCGGGCGATGACGGCAAAGCTCTTGAAGCGCGACAGGGCGGTGATGATGTCTTCGACCACGCCATCGGCGAAATAGTCCTGGGCCGGGTCGCCGCTCAGGTTGGCAAAGGGCAGCACGGCAAGGGCCGGTTTCGGGTTGTCGCGGATGTCTGTCAAAGGTGTCTGCGGCTGGATCAGCCGGTAGCCCACGCGCGGCACCGTGACGATCCAGTCCTGACCCTGCGGACCGGGGCCGAGCAGCCTGCGCAGACCGGCGATCTGCACGGTCAGATTGCCTTCCTCGACCGTGGCACCGGGCCAGACCGCGTCGAGCAGCGCGGCCTTGGTGACAGGCTGGCCATCGGCGTCCAGCAGCGCCTGCAACAGGGTGCAGGCGCGCTGACCAAGTTCGACGGTCGCACCGTCGCGCGTCAGGTGCCTGCGGTCGGTGTCAAATGTATAGGGGCCAAAGTCGAGGTTCATCGGGAAAGACTAGTCTGCCGCCACCAATTTGCAACCCGAGCCTTAAGCGTCTAACGCGGACGGGCCACGACACCCAGGAAATCCAGCGCCTTGTCCAGCGCGGAATTGCCCTGTGACCGTGTCTCGGCCACCAGCGCGTCGAACCGGATGCGCAGGGCCTTTTTCTCGTCGCCCTTGCAATCGTTCCAGGGGCGGCCCTGAAGGCCCATGTGCAAGACGTAATAGCCGATGAAATGGGGCGACAGGCCGGCCTGCAGCCAGCGGCGATAGGCTTCATGTGCCCCCAAAGCCTGCAGGGTTTCGGCGCTGTGGATGCCGGCCTTGGCAAAGGCGGCCTCGGTGGCCGGGCCAAGGTTGCGGATCGAGGAAATCGGCGTGGTCATGCGAAATTGGCCTGCGGACACGGCATTGTCGCGCGATCTTAGCCGATTTCAGATGGAAGCCCAGTCCTTGATCATTGGTTTGGGCGCTGTGGGGCCCACAGTTTGCTGCTGTGGGGCTGCACTTTGGCCCTGCTGTTGCGGCATGGGCTTGGCACCCAGGGGCTGGAGTGCGGGTGACGAGGACATCTGTACCAACTTACTGCTCCGGACCAACGCGGCGTTCTGCCTGTTTTTGGATCATGATCCCCGAGATGGCCGCCAATGGGGCCAAAGCAAGGTATGATTTCGCTGATTTAGGCGGTATCGCGGCAAATAGCAACGCCGGGCCAGGTCTTTAGCCCGGAACGTGGCGTCATTGTCCCGCTTGCCCGCGCGCACGAATTTCCGAAAGAATATTGCGATTTGCGGGCCCAAGGCTTGACGGCCAATGCGGATGATGAAAGCGGCTTGGGCAAGGAAACGCGGTGATCTGGTGCAGGCTGGCTTGACGGTAGCGCTAACATTGCTAGGCTAGAGCGGGATGGGTTTTCATGGAACCAAAGAGCCTATCGGAAATCGCGTTCGAGCGAATGCGAGAGGCAGCGATTTCCGCGACCATGCAAACCCATCCCGCTTTAGGCACCGCAATGACACGAAACGGATACGGATTGAACGACCTTTCGCCGACATCAACCCAGTTGCAAAGCGACATTTTGCGGCATCTGAAATCAACGCTTGGCAAGGACGTGGCCAATGCCAGCACCTTTGACTGGCGCATGGCGCTGAGCTTTGCCTTGCGGGACCGGATCGTCGAGCCGTGGTTTACCTCGACACGGCGGACCTGGGCCGAGGCGCGCAAGCGGGTCTATTATCTGTCGATGGAGTTCCTGATCGGGCGCCTTTTGGAGGATGCCACGGTCAATCTGGGGCTGCGCGACACGGTCATGCAGGTCATGGCGGGCTTTGGTCAGGATTTCCGGGCCGTGGTCGACGACGAGCCGGATGCGGCGCTGGGCAATGGCGGTCTGGGGCGGCTCGCGGCCTGCTTCATGGAAAGCATGGCGACGGTCGGATGCCCCGGCTATGGCTATGGCATCCGCTACGAGCATGGGTTGTTTCGCCAGCAGTTCAACATGGGCCAGCAGGTCGAAATGCCCGAGGATTGGCTTTTGCACCGCAACCCCTGGGAATTCGAACGCCCGGAAAGCGCCTATACCGTGGGGTTCAAGGGGCAGGTCGAGGTCCGTGACGGCAAGGAGTGCTGGGTGCCGGGCGAGACGGTCTTTGCGAATGCCTATGACACGCCGGTCATTGGCTGGCAGGGCAAATGGGCCAATACCTTGCGCCTGTGGTCGGCGCGGCCCACGGCATCTTTTGATCTGGAACGTTTCAATCGGGGCGATTTCGCCGCTGCGGCGGAACCCGAGGCGCTGGCACGCACCTTAAGCCGGGTACTTTACCCCGATGACACGACCTATCAGGGCAAGGAATTGCGCCTGAAGCAGGAGTTCTTTCTGACCTCGGCCGCGCTGCAGGACATCCTGCGCCGCTACCTGGCGGCGCATTCGGACCTGACGGCATTGCCAAACCACGTCGCCATCCAGATGAACGACACCCATCCCGCCATTGCCGGGCCGGAACTGGTGCGGCTTTTGGCGGATGATCACGGGATGGAGTTCGACACGGCCATCACCACGGCGCAGGCGTGTCTGGGCTATACCAACCACACGCTGTTGCCCGAGGCGTTGGAGAAATGGGCGACTTATACTTTTGGCACGGTTCTGCCACGCCATATGCAAATCGTTGAGCGCATCGACAGCTGGCACCGGCGCAGCTATCCCAATCGGCCGCATTACATCGGCATCGTCAAGCACCACGAGGTGCGCATGGGCGAATTGGCCTTTGTCATGGCGCACCGGGTCAATGGTGTTTCGGCCCTGCATTCCGATCTGGTCCGCGAAAACCTTTTCCCTCAGCTAAGCCGCCTGCACCCGGGGCGGATCGTGAACCAGACCAATGGCGTGACGCCGCGGCGCTGGCTGAAAATGGCCAACCCGCCCCTGGCCGGGCTGATCACCTCGGCCATAGGCGAGGGCTGGGAGGATGATCTGGACCGTCTGCGCGCGCTGGAGCCGCTGACGGGCGACGCAGGATTTCAGGGCGAATTCCACCAGGCCAAGGCCCAGAACAAGCAGGCCCTGGCGCGCTGGATCGCGGCCGAGGCGGGGATTGCCGTCAATCCGGCCGCCCTGTTCGACGTGCAGATTAAGCGCATCCATGAATACAAGCGCCAGCTTCTGAACATTCTGCAGACGGTCGCCCATTGGCAAAGGCTGAGGGCCAATCCCGGTGGCAGCTTTGTGCCCAGGGTCAAGATCTTTGGCGGAAAATCCGCGCCGGGTTATGCCGTGGCCAAGGAAATCATCCATCTGATCAACGATGTGGGCGCGGTTCTTAATGCGGACCCGCAGACGCGCGATTTGTTGCAGGTGGTTTATCCCGCCAATTACAATGTCTCGATGGCCGAACATCTGGTGCCGGCGGCGGATCTGTCCGAGCAGATCTCGACTGCCGGGATGGAGGCGTCGGGCACCGGCAACATGAAGTTCATGATGAATGGCGCGCCGACCATCGGCACGCTGGACGGGGCCAATGTCGAGATCCTGCGCGAGGTCGGGGCGGAGAACTTTTTCCTGTTCGGCATGACCACGGCCGAGGCCGAGGCCTGCCGCCAGTTGCCCGATCAGTCGCGCCTTGCGATCGAGGCCAGCCAGACGCTGCAGGATGTCTTGCAGATCATCTCGGAGGGCCGTTTCTCGCCCGGTCAGCCGGATCGTTACCACGGTTTGGTCCATCGGATCTGGCACCACGATTATTTCCTCGTGGCGGCGGATTTTGCGGCTTACGATGCGGCACAGATGGCAGTCGATCAGGCCTTTGGCGAACTGGCGCGCTGGACCCGGATGGCCGCGATGAACACGGCAAGATCAGGTTTCTTTTCGTCAGACAGAACGATCCGTGGCTATATGCGCGACATCTGGAACATTCCATCAGCCCTGTGAGGACAAGATGACCGCAGCTTCCCTTGATCCCGTGACAGCGCAGGCGATCGTCGAGGGGCGGCATGGCGATCCGTTTTCGGTTCTGGGTCCGCATCCGCGCGGCAGGGACTGGGTTGTGACGGCCTTTGTGCCGGGGGCGGACAAGCTGTGGATCATGGGCGCCAAGGGCACCAAGCCGGTCGAGGCGACCCCGCTGCCGGGCTTTGCCGGGCTTTACCAGGCGACGCTGCCGCGCAAGGCCGATTACCGGCTGCGGGCCTTTGGCCATGGCACGGAATGGGAATTTGAGGATGCCTACCGCTTTGGCCCGGTTCTGGGCGAGTTGGACGAATATCTGCTGGGCGAGGGCACGCACAAGCGGATCTGGCAGGTCCTGGGCGCGCATCTGATCACCCATGAGGGCGCCCCAGGCGTGCATTTCGCCGTCTGGGCCCCGAATGCGCAGCGCGTCTCGGTCGTGGGCGATTTCAACATCTGGGATGGCCGCCGCCACCCGATGCGCCGTCGCGGTGCCACCGGGGTGTGGGAGGCCTTCATTCCGGGCCTGAAGGCGGGGATGAGCTATAAATACGAGGTTCTGGGTCCGGACGGCGCGCTTATGCCGCTGAAGGCCGATCCGGTCGGCTTTGGTTCGGAACACCCGCCGGCCAATGCCTCGGTCGTGCGGGACATCCGCGCCCGCGACTGGGCCGACGGCGACTGGATGGGCCGCAGGGCCGCGGCACAGACCATCGGCGCGCCCATTTCGGTCTATGAGGTGCATCTGGGATCGTGGCGGCGCGCGCCGGGCAACCGGATGCTGTCCTATCTGGAACTGGCCGAACAGCTGGTGACTTACGTGGCCGACATGGGCTTTACCCATATCGAACTGATGCCGGTGTCGGAATACCCGTTTGACGGCTCGTGGGGCTATCAGCCGGTCGGCCTGTTCGCG
>JAYSWK010000351.1:0-4119 GCA_043718085.1 Rhodobacterales bacterium | reverse complement strand
ATATTCGGCCTGCAGCACGGCAAGGGTCAGGGCAAAGGCCAGGGCGGTGGCTGACAGGGCGACGGTCAATGTCGTCAGGCTAAGTCGCCCCAGGTCGGGGCCGGCAAGGGTCCAGACCTGCCGCGACAGGCTGTCGGGCAGCAGCGCCGGAAAGGGCCACAGGCCCGCCATGGACCACAAGGCCAGCGCCAGAATGGCCGCGACCAGCAAAAGGGTCAGTGTCAGCGCCAGGGCGCGGATCACGGGGCGCAGTTGGTCAAGCCCGCCCATGCGCAGGCCACGCAGCGCGACCGCCCGGCACAGGGCGCGCATGATACGTTCGACCCTGCGCCACAGCACAAGGGCGAACACCGTCAGGCCCAGTTGCACCAGGGCTGCCGCCGCGGCCCGTGAGGTTTCGGGTAACCGCGGGTCCGACATCCAAAGCGTGATCTGCACGGCCAGACTTGGCGGGCGGGTCGGCCCCAGAACCAGCCCCATGTCGACCGAGGTCATGGCATAGGTCAGAACGGCCAGCACGGACAGCCGAAGTGCCGGGTAAAGGCCGGGCAATACGACCAGACAAAAGCCCGCGATATCACCATACCCCATGGTGCGCGCCAGTTGCAGCCCGCGCAGCCCCGCATCTTGCGGCAGCGAGGCCAGCATGACCAGCATGAGAAAGGGCAGCTCTTTGGCGACAAGCCCAAGGGTCAGCGACAGCCCGTAGGGGTCGTTCAGGATCAGAATGTCGGGCGGTGCGGCCCACCCCGTGGCCCAGGGCGACAAGGCGCGGATGATCCAGCCCGAGGGGGCGATCAGAAAGGCCAGGCCCAGCGCGGCGGCGGCATGGGGCAGGGCCAAAAGCGGGGCAATGCTGCGGCGCAGCAGCCCAAAGACCGGGCGGTCATGCAAGGCGGCGGTGATCATGATGGTCAGGCCCAGCGCCAATGCGGTGCTTGCAAGCCCGGTGAAAAGCGACAGCCCGGCGGCGCGTGTCAGGCCCGGCCAGTCCCACAGGGCGACAAAGGCCCGCAAGCCCGGACCTTCCGGGGTGAACAGGCCGAAAGCCGGGACGATGGTGCCCGCAAGCCCGGCCAGAACCGGCACCAGGATCAGCCCGGCCACCAGCGCCGGGGCCGCATGCAAAAGGCGGGGGCGCAAAGGGAGGGAGGGCGGTGTCACGGGGGCGCGGCGCGGCTCATGGCGCCACGCCGTAGCGGTTGACCCAGTTCTCGGCGATCCTGGTCATCCAGGACCCGTGCGGCTCCAACAGGGCCGGGCCCAGATCGGCGGGCGACAGGGTGGCGGGACCAAGGTCCAGGGCAGCAAAGCGCGCGGCATCTGCGGGCGCCAGGGCGGCCATGTTCAGCACTGTCTGAAACCCCAGGGTGGCCGGGTCCTGGGCGCGGGCCTGAACCTGGGGGTCCAGGATCAGGTTGGCCACAACCCGGGCGCCCGCCGTCTGGGCATTGAAGGGGATGGCCACGAACGAGGCGTTGCCGATCGTTCCGCCGTTCAGCACGAAGGTGCGCACCGTGGCAGCCAGATTGCCGGCCAGGATCTCGGCGCTGGCCCGGCCGGGATTGAAGGCGAAAGAAATGTCGATCTCGCCATCCGCCAAAAGCTGGCCCAAAGCGGGTTCGTTGGCGGGGAATGCCTTGGCCGCGCGCCACAAATTGGGGTGCAGCGCATCAAGATAGGCCCAAAGTGGCTGGGTTGCCGCCTCGTAGTCCGCGCCCACGGGCGATTGCAGCAGGGTTGGATCGGGCATCAGCCCGTACAGCGCCTGTTTCAGAAAGGTCAGGCCCAGATAGTCGGGCGGCTGGGGATAGCTGAAACGGCCGGGATTGGCGGCGGCCCAGGTCGCCAGTTCGGCCATGGTGGCGGGCGGCGTGGCCAGACGGGCCGTGTCATGTTCAAAGACCAGCCGCGCCATGGCCCAGGGGCTTTCATAGCCTTCGGTCGGCAAGGTGAAATCGGTCACGGTCGCAGGCTGCCCCGCCGTATCGACGAAGGCGAAGTTCGGCAGATCGGCCGCAAAGGGGCCAAAGAGCAGGCCCTTTTGCTTCATTGCGGCAAAATTCTCGCCATTGATCCAGATCAGGTCAACGGCCCCGCCCTTCGTCTGCCCGGCAGATTGTTCGGCCTGCACGCGGGCCACGGCATCCGACGTGGCGGCCAGCTTGACATGGGTCAGCGTCACGCCATGCCGTTCGGCCGCAAGCCCGCCCACCCAGGCGATGAAATCATTGATCTTGGGATCGCCACCCCAGGCATGAAAATAGATGGTCTGGCCCCGCGCCTGATCCAGCACCGCTTGCCAGTCTGCGGCCATGGCCCGCCCGGCGGGCACAAGAAACGCGGCTCCCGCCGCGATCAGACGGCCAAATTCGCGACGGTTCATGGTGATCTCCCTTGTTTGGGCCAAGAGTAGGAAGGGAGCGACCAGATTGGCAAGGGTTCCACGACATTGTGACCGTGTCCGGGCGCAGGCATCCTGTTGGCCAGGTGTCACCTCGGCCTAAAGCTGGATGGGTTTACACTGAAACGCAAACCGCTGTCTCTCGCTTGCGCTCGAACGCGGTTTGCGTTGTGTATTGGTTCCGTGAAAACCCATCCCGCCTAGGACGAAAAGTCCAGAACCCAGATCGGCACGGGGCCATCGGCCTGACCCAGGCCCACGTCTGTGACACCGGCGCGCAGCATGTTGGCGCGGTGATGCGGCGAGGCCATCCAGGCGGCGACGACCTCGGTCGCGCTGGTCTGCCCGGCGGCATTGTTCTCGGCCACGGTCGAGGCTGTGACGCCACCGCGCTGGACACGCTCGCGCAGGGTCGAGCCATCACTGCCGACATGGCCGATATCGCCACCGCGTCCGGCGATTTCGCAGGCATAGGCATGGGCGACCGCCCCAAGTGCTGGCGACAGGCTTAGCGGGCCAAGGCCGGCCTTGGCGCGTTCGGCATTCAAAAGCGCCACGACGCGGGGACCATCCGTGGCGCTGCGGGCGGGCAGGGGGCAGGTGGCGGTTGCGGGCCAGGGCCGGACGGGGATTTTGGCCCCTTGGGTGCCAAGATCGACCGGCACCATGACCACACAGGCCGAAAGGGCCAGCCCAAGGGTCATCCCAAAGATTGGGGCGAAAATGATTTGGCGTCTCAATTGCGGCGTCCTATGGATGGGCATGGGCCGTCAGGCTTGGCCGGGGCGGCACGCAAGTCAAGGGATCATTGATGCTGGATGGAATGGCACGCCGGGCGATTGACCCTTTGTTGAACCATTGGGGCAGGGGGCTTGCGGCGCGGGGTTGGACGGCGGACGGCATGACGCTGTTGGGGCTGGCCTGCGGCATGGGCGCTGCTTTGACCATTGCGCTGGGTCTGCCGGGCCTGTTGGCGCTGGCCCTGCTGCTGGCCGGGCGGATCGCGGACGGCCTGGACGGGGCGATTGCGCGTGCGGGAGAAAAGACAGATTTCGGCGGCTATCTGGACATCATGGCCGATTTCGCCTTTTACGGCGCCTTCCCCTTTGCCTTTGCCCTGAATGCGCCTGCGGACCACGCGCTGCCAGCGGCGTTTCTGCTTTTGACCTTTTATGTGAATGGATCAAGTTTTCTGGCCTATGCCGTTCTGGCCGAAAAGCGCGGGCTTCAGACCAGCGCACGGGGCGAGAAGTCGCTGTATTTCACCGCCGGGCTTTTGGAGGGCAGCGAGACGATCCTGTTCTTTGCCGCCCTTTGCCTGTGGCCCCAGTGGTTCGCACCCCTGGCCTGGGTCTTTGGCGCGCTGTGTCTGGTCACCGCCGGCGCGCGTGTCTTGCTCGCGCGCCGGGTCTTTGGCGCTTAGAGTATCCGTCTTGATCAAGCCCCGTGGCAAAGGCCGGATCATGGCCGGGACGGCGCGCTGAAAACGCCCGCCCTTGCAGCCCCCGGTGCGCGATACTAAGACTTAAGCAAGTATCCGGCGATAAACGTTTCAAGAGCAATGAGGCAGGTTTCAAAATGCGCGATCCCGTTGACCACTATATGAACACCCTCGTGCCCATGGTTGTCGAACAAACCAGCCGGGGCGAGCGGGCCTATGACATCTATTCCCGCATGCTGAAAGAGCGGATCATTTTCCTGGCGGGCCCGGTGCA
>JAYSWK010000036.1:0-2456 GCA_043718085.1 Rhodobacterales bacterium | reverse complement strand
ATTTCGGATTTGCGCCGCGCCACATAGTCGTTCAGCGCCTCGTTGATGCCCTCGTCCAGCGCCGGTTGCTGATAATCGCCCAGCATCTTGGCCACCCGCTCGGTCGCCAGCGCCTGGGTGTCACGCGCCCCGTCCTCGGCCCAGGTTTCGAACGGCTTGTAGTCAAAAAGATCGCTGCGCCAGAACGCGGTCTTGAAATTGGCCTGGGTATGCTCGCAGCCCAGATAGTGCCCCCCTGGCCCCACTTCACGGATCGCCCCCATGGCCTGGCCGTTCTCATCCATGTGAATGCCCTGCGCCAGATGGTGCAACGCGCCCAGCTGATCGGCATCCATCACGAATTTCTCGTACGAGGACACCAGCCCCCCCTCCAGCCAGCCGCAGGCGTGCAGCATGAAATTGACCCCGGCCAACAGCGCCATGTTCAGGCTGTTGGCACTTTCATAGGCCGCCTGCGCATCCGGCAGTTTCGATCCGCAGAACGCCCCGCCCGACCGGTAAGGCAGGCCCAGACGCCGCACCAACTGGCCAGTGCCATAGGTGATATGGGCCGCTTCCGGCGTCCCGAAGGTCGGCGCACCGCTGTTCATGTCGATCGAGGTGACAAAGGCCCCCGCGATCACCGGCGCTCCGGGCCGGATCAACTGGTTATAGGCGACACCGGCCAGAACCTCGGCCAGAACCTGGGTCAGGGTGCCCGCCACTGTCACCGGCGCCATGGCGCCGCCCACGATAAAGGGCGACACGATGCAGGCCTGATTGGCCGCCGCATAAACCTCCATCGCGCCCATCATGATGCCGTCAAACGTCATGGGGCTGTTGATGTTGATCAGCTGCGTCATCACGGTGTTCTGGTCGACAAAGTCCGACCCGAACAGGATCCTGGCCATGTCGACCGAATCAACTGCCCGCTCGGGTGCGGTGACCGACCCCATGAACGGCTTGTCCGACAGCGTCATATGGGCCAGCACCATGTCCAGATGGCGCTTGTTGACCGGAATGTCGGTGGGCTCGCATACCGTGCCGCCCGAATGGTGCAGCCATTTGGACATATAGCCCAGCTTCACGAAATTGCGGAAATCCTCCAGCGTCGCATAGCGGCGGCCCCCGGCGGCATCGCGCACGAAGGGCGGGCCGTAAACCGGCGCCAGCACCAGATTGCGCCCGCCGATCTCGACATTGCGCGCCGGGTTGCGGGCGTGCTGGGTGAATGTCTTGGGCGCGGTCGAACACAACTTGCGCGCCAGACCGCGCGGAATATGCACCCGCTCGCCCCGCACATCGGCCCCCGCATTGCGCCACAGCTGCAAGGCACCCGCATTCTCGATAAAGTTGACGCCGATCTCTTCCAACACGGTTTCCGCATTGTACTCGATGATCTGCAGGGCTTCCTCGTTCAATATCTCGAAATTCGGAATGTTGCGCTGAATGTACTGCGCCGTCTCGAACGACACCGCCGTCCGCTCCGCCCGCCGCGTTGCCCCGCCCCCGCCCCGAACCCTGCGCCCGGCACCTGTATCGCTCATGTTCTCTCTCCGAAAGTTTGATCCGTTATGCCGCCTGCGCCCCGCGATCCACCCCTCGAATGCGCCGCTTGCGCTCCAAAACCGACATGCATTCGTTCCAGAAACGACCATCATCTGTCCCCAATTATCCCACGGGAGGTCTGGAGGGTGTGAAACCCTCCAGTCTGCCATTTCCACGCGCCCGGACCCTTGAACTTTCCCGACGCTGCGGCTACCCGGGCGCATGACCCAGCATGACCGCCTTTTGATCGTCGACTTCGGCTCCCAGGTGACGCAACTGATCGCGCGCCGCCTGCGCGAGTTGCACGTCTATTGCGAGATCCACCCCTATAACCACATCGACGATGCCTTTCTGGCGACCTATGCCCCCAAGGCCGTCATCCTGTCCGGCGGCCCGGCCTCGGTCTATTGGGACGGTGCGCCGATGCCGCCCAAGGGGGTCTTTGACCTCGGGGTGCCGATCCTGGGCATCTGCTACGGCCAGCAGGTGATGATGCATGTGCTGGGCGGTCATGTCGAAGGCGGGCATGGCACCGCCGAATTTGGCCGCGCTTTCGTGACCGCAGCGCCCGACAAGCTGCCCCTTCTGGACGGCTGGTTTGCATCGGGGGACGAACAGGTCTGGATGAGCCACGGCGACCACGTCTCCAGGATCGCCCCCGGCTTCAAGGTCTATGGCACCTCACCCAATGCACCCTTTGCCATCACCGCCGATCCGGCCCGCCGCTTTTACGCCGTCCAGTTCCACCCCGAGGTCCACCACACCCCCAAGGGCGCGAGACTGTATGAAAACTTCGTCCGCCTCGCCGGGTTCAAGGGCGACTGGACCATGGGCGCTTACCGCGAGGAAGCCATCGCCAAGATCCGCGCCCAGGTTGGCCGCGACAAGGTGATCTGCGGCCTGTCGGGCGGCGTTGACAGTTCCGTCGC
>JAYSWK010000350.1:0-1613 GCA_043718085.1 Rhodobacterales bacterium | reverse complement strand
GGATTTGTCCAGTTCGGGCAAGAAGGGTCAGGTGGGCACGATGGTCCAGCGGCGGCCAAGATCGGCCAGACCCGCCGCGATCAATTCGGCCAGCACGGCCGCGTCCGCATCGTCAAGGTGCTTCAGGTAAAGACAAGCCTTGCCCATGCGATGTTTGCCAAGCCGGTTCAGGATCGGGCCGAAATCTCCATAGCCGGGCAGGATATAGATCGACAGGTCCGCCTTGCGGGGGGCGAAACCGGTGGCAAAGCTGGTGCCGCTGTGCCCGCTGTCATAGGTGTATTCATAGCGACCAAAGCCGACCATGCCGTGGGAATGGACCCGGGGTGCCCATCCCGTCACCGCCGAAAAGATGCGCACCAGTTGACGTGCCTCGGCCTGACGTTCTGGCGGTTCGACCGCGTCGAGATAAGCCTCGATCGTCATGTCCTCGGTTTTGAGCTTTGCTTCATACGCCATGCGGGGCCCCCATGTCATTGAGGGGATAATACACCAAGCGCCGCATTGCAAAAGGCCCCTGCTCGGCTAGTCTGAGGCGCATGACCCAGATATCGCCCGATGCCATTGCCCCTGACAATGACGTAATCGCCGCACTGGCCGCTGCGACAATCGCAACCCTGCCCGAACCCTACCGCGCCGCCGCTGCCCTTGTGGCCCTGCGCGTTCAGGATTTCGCCGAATCCGAGATTCTGGCGGCGCTGGACATCGGGGATCCCTATGATCTGACCGGGCTTTATGACGGGGTGCCCCTGACCGAGAAAAGCCTATCAGACCAGCCGCTGCAACCCGACCAGATCTTTCTGTTCCGTCGCCCCATCCTGGAGGAATGGCTTGACCGTGGCGATGTCTCGCTGGGCGAACTTGTCGCCCATGTATTCATTCATGAACTGGCGCATCATTTCGGCTGGAGCGATGATGACATTGCCCGCATAGATCCGTGGTGGGAATGAGCCTTCCGATTGCGCTGGCCGCAAAGCTGGGGTTAACGTCACACCATGCCTGCCCGACCCATGAAAGCCGCCATGCGAAGAACATTTGCCCTGATCCTTGCGCTTGACGCCACGCAGACCCAGGCCGGACCACTGGTCGATGCCGCGACCGAGATCGAAAGCAAGCTTGCCGCAGGCGACGTGCAGGGCGCCATGGCCGGCGGGCGTGATCTTTATGTGCAGGTCTGGGATCAAAGTCCGGGCCTGACCTTTGGCCAGGCGCTTTTGGTGGCCGAAAACGCAACGGGTTTTGGCGTCTTCAACCCCAGGGACAGCAATGTTTTCAAGAAGGGCGAGCCGATCCTGATCTATTGCGAGCCCTACGGCTTTGGCTATGGCAATCCGGGGGCCGGGCTGTTTTCGGTGAATTTCATTGTCGATCTTCAGGTCCTTGACGCCTCGGGCAACCAGTTGGCCAATGCCGAAGGGGCCACCGAATACAACATGACCTCGCGCCATCAAAACCGTGAGGTTCAGGCCAATATCACCTATAGCCTGGATGGCATTCCGCCGGGCCAATATACGCTGATCACCACGTTGCGCGACAAGAACTCGACCAAATCCGGCGGGTTCCAGACCGCCATAGAAATTGGCGAATAGGGCCACATCCGTGCAGACACCTGT
>JAYSWK010000349.1:0-1614 GCA_043718085.1 Rhodobacterales bacterium | reverse complement strand
GCACCGACCTTGCGAATATCGAACGGATCGAGGCCACCCTCGCCCGCTTTGGGGACCGTTTCCGCAATCGGGTCTTCACCGATCTGGAGCAGCGCAAGGCCGAAAGCCGGAAGGACGTGGCGGGCACCTATGCCAAACGCTGGGCGGCGAAAGAGGCCTGTTCCAAGGCGCTGGGCACCGGGCTGCGCATGGGGATCTCGTGGCGCGACATGGCCGTGTCGAACCTGCCCTCCGGCCAGCCGGTGATGCATTTGACCGGCTGGGCCGCGCTCCGCCTTGCCGAAATGACCCCGCCGGGACACACGGCCATCGTCCATGTGACACTGACCGACGATCATCCTTGGGCGCAGGCCTTTGTCGTCATTGAGGCGCGCCCCCAAAGCTGAGGCTTCGCTTGACTCCCGGCCTGCCCGCGATCATGTAGCCCGGAACCGCAAAACCCGAGGACGATCATGGCCACTACGGCGAAAGACAGCATCACCGAGACGTTCAAGACGGTGGTTTATGCGCTGCTGATCGCGGGGGTTTTCCGCACCCTGTTCTTTCAGCCCTTCTGGATCCCTTCAGGGTCAATGAAAGACACCCTGCTGATCGGCGATTTCATCTTCGTCAACAAGATGGCCTATGGCTATTCCCGCTATTCGTGCCCTTTCGCCGCCTGCCCGATTTCGGGTCGCCTTTTCGGGTCCGACCCCGAGCGCGGGGATGTCGTGGTGTTTCGCCACCCGACCACTGGCGCCGATTTCATCAAGCGCCTGATTGGCCTGCCGGGCGATACGGTGCAGGTCAAGGACGGCATCGCCTATCTCAATGGTCAGATGGTGCCGCAGGCCGACGCCGGCACTTTTGAGGAAATCAAGGCGCCACAAGGGTCGCAAGGCTCGCGCCCGAATTGCGCCAATGAACCCGTTGGCGACGGCGGGACCTGCACCAATCATCGCCTGTCCGAAACCCTGCCCAATGGCGTTGTCCATGATGTGCTGAACACCGGCACCACCGCGGCCGACAACACGCCGGTGTTCACGGTGCCCGAAGGCAACTACTTCTTCATGGGCGACAACCGCGACAACAGCATGGACAGCCGGTTCAAACAAGAAGTCGGCGGCGTCGGCATGCTGCCCGCCGAATATCTGATCGGCCGCGCCGACCGGATCATGTTCTCCTCAGCAGGAAAATCGCTGTTCTACTTCTGGACCTGGCGCGCGGACCGGTTCTTCAAGGCGGTGGAGTGAAGCTGTCGGGCGATCTTCAGGCCTTCGCGGCCCGCATCGGCCATGACTTTGCGCGGCCCGAGCTTTTGGTGCGGGCGCTGACCCATGCCTCGATCGCCACGCCGACCCGGACCGACAACCAGCGGCTTGAGTTCCTTGGTGACCGGGTTCTGGGTCTGGTGATGTCCGAAGCCCTTCTGGCCGCCGATAAGGACGCCGCCGAAGGGCTGCTGGCCCCGCGGTATAATGCGCTGGTGCGCAAGGAGACCTGCGCCGAAGTCGCCCGCGACATCGGGCTGGGCGATGTGCTCAAGCTTGGCCGATCCGAGATGCTGTCAGGCGGGCGCCGCAAAGAGGCGCTTTTGGGCGATGCGATGGAGGCGGTGATCGCCGCCGTCTATCT
>JAYSWK010000348.1:0-4129 GCA_043718085.1 Rhodobacterales bacterium | reverse complement strand
TAGAGCGGGATGAGGTTTCATGGAAACAAACTCATCGAAATGCGCGTTCGAGCGAATGCGAGAGGCAGCGTTTTTCGATTCCATGCAAACTCATCCCGTTTTAGATCTTCGCTTCGTTCAGATTGGCGAAGGTCCGACCCTCGGCGATCAGATCATCCATGATCTCGGGCGGCAGAAAGACCGGACTTGCCTCGGCCAATGCAATCAGATCGCGACGCAACACCAAAAGCCCGCGCCGATCGGCCTGAAACATCGGTCCTCCCACCCAGCGCGGCACGATCCCCGACATCATCGCCACGACATCCACCTCAAGGGGACGGCGTGCGCGCCCGTCCTGCAACATGCGCGCGCCCTCGGCGGCAAGGGCATAAAGGCATAGGGAGATGATGCGGGCCTGCTGGGCAAGCGAGGCCGCAGGGGCGGTCAGACTGCCCGGCTTGGGCTGAACCCAGCGCGCCAGGGCCGCTGCAAAGGCCAGATCACTGACCCCCTCGCCCGCAAGATGGGCCATGGCCCCCGCCACAGCCTGGCGCAGACCCAGTTCCACCGGCCCGCCGGGTCCGACAGGAACCAGACGCCATGCCAGACGCCGCGCCAAGGCGGCCAGCCGCGCCAGCACCAGGGGATCTGCCCCCGCTGTCATGCCAAGCTCTGCCAACCCACCGCGGGACAGGGGCACCGTCAGGCCCGCCGGGGCGCCCTGCCCGGCCGGACCCAAAACCGCCTGAACGCTGGCGCCGCCCGCATTTGGCAAAGCCCGCGCCCCTGCCGTGCCAAGCACCAGATCCACTCCGTCAAACGCATCGGTCGCGGTTGAACTGACCAGCCGCGCCCAATCGGCATCGCGCGCCTCGGGTGCCATGCGACCCGCCTCGACCTCGACCTCCTGACGCCGGGCAATGGCTTCCATCATGGTGACCAGTGCGCCACGGTCGGGATCGACCAGAACGACGCGCATGCCCGCGCTCAGGGCCTGGGCCGCCAGATCCGCAGCCCCCTCGCCCATGGTCCAGATGGCCAGACTTGCCATGGGCCCCTGCCCCGCTGCCGTGACGGCTGGCGGCAATTGCAGCGCGCGGCGTTCGGCAAAGAAAGCGTGCCGCAGACCGGCGGCTTCGGGTGTTGCGACCAGATCGGCAAAGGCCGCCGCCTCGGTCGCAAGGCCCTGTGCCAGCGGGAAAAGCAACGCGGCCTCGACGCAGTCCACGATCCGGGCCGGGGCTGGCAGGCGATTGCCGACCTGGGCCGCCCGCGCCTCGGCCACGACGGCCAGATAATCGCGGGCGTTTTGCACGCCGCGCCGCCGCTCGGCCGTCGGGCGCACTGGGGGGGGCTCGCCCGCCATGGCCAACGCCGCCTCGGTCAAGTCCGATGTGACAACCCGGTCCACCAGACCCAGTCCCGCCGCCTCGCGCGCGGTCACCGGCACGCCGGTCAGCATCAGCTGCAACGCCTGTTTTGCGCCCAGGATCCGGGGCAGCCGCTGCGTGCCGCCCGCTCCCGGCAGAATGCCCAGATTGACCTCTGGCAGGCCCAGAACCGCCGCCTCGCTGGCCACCCGATAATGGGCGGCAAGCGCAAGCTCCATCCCGCCCCCCAAGGCCATGCCATGAATGGCGGCGATCACGGGCTTGGTCGAAGCTTCGATGGCCAGGCACAGATCGCCAAGCTTGATCCCGGTGCGCGGCCTGCCGAATTCGCCAATGTCCGCCCCGGCGCAAAAGCCGCGCCCCTCGCCGCGCAGCACGATGGCGCTGACCGTGGGATCGGCCAAGGCTGCAGCCAGCCCTTCGGCCAGCCCCAGGCGCACCGCTTCGGACAGGGCATTGACCGGCGGATTGGCCATCACCAGCACCATCACCGCCCCGACCCGTTCCACGCGAACCTGCACTGCATCCTCCTTGTCCGCCCCGCTGCCAATTAACAGCTTTGCGCCGCCCCTTGGCAACCGGATATGACTGGTTCAGACCGGCATATTGTCAAACCCCGCTTCGACCTCGGCTTCGGTGGATCGAGGATCGTGCGCTTTCGCGCCCGCCCCCATCATTTGGCCCAAAACCGCGACCTCGGCCTGGATCAAGTGCAAAAGTTGCACCTCCTGGCTGACCAACACTGCTGCCGTGTCTTTTGCCAGCGTGGCCAGATCCGTGGGCCCCCCGGTTGGAACCTTTGTCATGGCGCACAGACCTTGCAAAATGGCGTCGCCGGCAAAAGGTCCAGACGCGCAGTTTCGATCACGGCCCCGCATGTCTGGCACAGACCGTAGGTGCCCTGATCAAGCCGGCCCAGCGCCGCCCTTATGGCGCGCATTTCCTCCTGGGCGCCAAGGCCCAGATGCTCCAGAACCTCATCGCTTTCACGCTGGGTGGCCAGTTCCTCCCAGTCCTTGTCATCATGCGACAAAAGCTCGGCCTCGGTCCCTTGCACCCTTTCGGTCAGGGCCTTCAGCCGGGTTTGAAGCTGCTGCCTGCGCGCGGTCAAAGATGTCATGTCGCCCTCCTGTGATTGCGTACCACCTTAACGCCACCCGCAACGCACTCGCCTTGATCCGGATCAATCCAAGACTTGCGCAACCGCCGCGAAGGCCCATACTGCACCCATGCCAACACAAGGTCCCGCCATGTCGCCCGACGTTCACGCCTTTTTCGACGAAGCAACCAATACCGTCACCTATGTCGTCGCCGATCCGCAGGGCTCCAGCTGTGCGGTGATCGATTCGGTTCTTGATTTCGACTATGCCTCGGGGCGCACCGATACCCGCGCCGCCGATGCGGTGATTGCCTTCATCACGGCGCGCGGTTGGACGTTGGACTGGATTCTGGAAACCCATGTCCATGCCGACCATTTGTCCGCCGCCCCCTATCTGCAAGAGGCTTTGGGCGGCAAGCTTGGCATTGGCGAAAATATCACCGTCGTGCAGGACACTTTCGGCAAGGTCTTCAACGAAGGCACGCGCTTTGCCCGCGACGGCAGCCAGTTTGACCGCCTTTTTACCGATGGCGACCGCTTCATGATCGGCCAGATGCGCGGCGAGGTCCTGCACACACCGGGCCACACGCCGGCCTGCCTGACCTATGTGATCGGCGATGCCGCCTTTGTCGGCGACACGCTGTTCATGCCCGATTTCGGCACGGCGCGCTGCGATTTTCCCGGCGGGTCGGCCGAGGTCATGTTTGATAGCATCCAGCGCATCCTGATCCTGCCGGACGAAACCCGGATCTTCGTCTGCCATGATTACAAGGCGCCGGGCCGCGACAAATATGCATGGGAGACGACTGTGGGCGCCCAAAAGGCGCTGAACAAACATATCGGGGCCGGACGGACGCGTGACGAATTCGTGGCGATGCGACAGGCGCGTGACGCCACCTTGGCCATGCCGCGCCTGATCATCCCCTCCTTGCAAGTCAACATGCGGGCGGGCCATATGCCGGAACCCGAAGAAAATGGCGCGATCTTTCTGAAAGTGCCCGTGAACGGACTTTGACGCAGGGGGCGCATATGCCGATGGAATATATCTGGGGCCTGGTCGGAGGCCTGATGATCGGGCTCGCCGCTTCGGTCTATCTTTTGGCCAATGGCAAGGTGATGGGCATTTCCGGCATTCTGGGCGGGCTGGTTGATGGCACGGGCTGGTCCAGTTGGACCGACCGCGCCGTGTTCATCGCCGGAACCGTGGCCGCGCCCGCGCTGTTGGCGCTGATTGTGCCCGGTGCAACCACCCATCTGACCGGCAACTGGCTTGTGATCATCGCCGCGGGGCTGTTGGTTGGCATCGGCACGCGGCTGGCCAATGGCTGCACCTCGGGGCACGGCGGTTGCGGCATCTCGCGGCTGTCGCTGCGCGGGATCGTGGCCACCGTGTTCTATATCCTTGCCGGAGGCATCACCATGGCGCTTTTGCGCCACGTTCTGGGGGTGATCTGACATGGCGCGGCACCTGACGGGCCTTTTGGCGGGCTGCATCTTTGGCCTTGGGCTCATGCTGTCCGGCATGACCGACACAGTCCGGGTTCAGGGCTGGCTCGATGTCTTTGGCGACTGGGACCCGACGCTGGCCTTTGTCATGGGCGGGGCCATCCTGCCCATGGCCGTGGCCTGGCGCATCGCGGCACGGCGCGAGACGTCGTAT
>JAYSWK010000347.1:0-1623 GCA_043718085.1 Rhodobacterales bacterium | reverse complement strand
GGGTCAACCCGGAGGATTTTGCACGCATCAAGGCGCAGGTCAGGGCCGCCGAGATCTATGGCCGCGATGATGTGCAGGGCCTTGCCCGGCAATATGGCACGGCGCTGGCGGTGGGATTGACGGTGCAGGATGTGCAGAATTGGCCCGATATCCTGCAATCCGTCACGGCGGAGGAGGTGATGGCGGCGGCAAGATCAGTGCTGAACCGCAAGAATGCGGTGACCGGATGGCTTGCGACAGAGGAGGCGGTGCAATGATGCGGTTTCTTGGGGCCGTTCTGGCTATTTTTCTGGCTGTGCCCGCCGGGGCCGAGATCAAGATACAGGAAGTTACCTCACCCCTTGGCATCAAGGCCTGGCTGGTGGAAGAGCATGGCATCCCCTTCACGGCGCTGGATATCCGCTTTCTGGGCGGTACCTCGCTGGACCGGGCGGGCAAGCGGGGCGCGGTGAACCTGATGACCGCACTGATCGAGGAAGGGGCTGGGGATCTGGACAGTCAGGGCTTTGCCGCGGCGCGTGACGGGCTAGCGGCAGAGTTTCACTTTTCCTCGGATGTCGATGGGGTCGGGGTTTCGGCACAGTTTCTGACGGAAAACCGGGATCAGGCCGTGGACCTTTTGCACACGGCGCTGACCAGGCCGCGGTTTGACCCGGATGCCGTGGAGCGGGTGCGGGGGCAGGTGTTGGCGGGGCTGGCCTCGGATGCCAAGGACCCGGATGCGATTGCCGGTCGGATATTGCGCGCGCGCGCCTATGGCGATCATCCTTATGGTTCGGTCGGGGATGGCACCGAGGACAGCGTCAAGGCCCTGACGCGCGACGACATGCTGGCGGCTTTTGGCGATACCGTGGCGCGTGACCGCATTTATGTGGCGGCATCGGGCGATATCACGGCGGCAGAGCTTGGGGCGTTGCTGGACAAGCTTTTGGGCGATCTGCCCGCGACCGGGGCGGCGCAGGCCGGGCGCGCCGAGTTGAATGTGAAAGGCGGGGTCAAGGTGGAAAGCTTTCCCGGCCCGCAAAGCAGCATCAGCTTTTATCAAGGGGGCATCAAATTCGCCGACCCGGACTATTTCGCGGCCTCGATCCTGAACGAGGTGCTGGGCGGCAACGGCTTTGCCTCGCGGTTGATGGACGAGGTGCGCGAGAAGCGGGGGCTGACCTATGGGATCGGCACCGGGCTTGCCGCCTATGACCATGCCGAGATCATGACGGGCCATCTGGCGGTGGCCAATGAAAACGCAAGCACGGCTGTTCAGGTGATCCGGGATGTCTGGGCCGATGTGGCCAGCAACGGCATCACCCAAAAAGAGCTGGACGACACCAAGACCTATATGACCGGGGCCTATCCGTTGCGCTTTGACGGCAATGGCACGATTGCCAGCATTCTGGTCGGGATGCAGATCCTGGGCCTGCCCTCGGACTATCCGGCCAAGCGCAATGCGCGGGTCGAGGCGGTGACGCTGGCGGATGTCAAACGGGTGGCGGGGCGGCTTTTGACGCCGGATCAGCTGTTCTTTGTGGTGGTGGGCGATGCTGTCGGGGTCAAGGCGACGGAATAGCGAATCTGTGGCTCTATGGCATTGGACCTGCTACAAATGGTTGTATGACCCTGCATGAC
>JAYSWK010000346.1:0-10417 GCA_043718085.1 Rhodobacterales bacterium | reverse complement strand
CGGTGGTGGATGCGCGGTTGCGGGTGCATGGCGTGGCGGGGCTGCGGGTCTGTGACGCCTCGGTGTTTCCCAATCTGATCGCCGGGAACACCAACGCGCCGGCGATGTTGGTGGGCTGGAAGGGCGCAGAGTTGGTGCTGGAGGATGCGCGCCAAGCGTGACCTGAGGAGGGGGGCTGACGCCGGGGCTGCCGTGGGGGTGTCCAGATCTGGACGCTTGAGGTGTTAAGGGAATCTCAGGGGTTGGTTAACCTTTGTGCACCCTACGGCTTGCTTGCAATGCCCATGTCGGTTCTGCCACGCCCGTTGTGCGATGTTGGTATAGGACCTATGGTTGCTGGAGACAGTGCGTTCAGGAGCGACCATGGCCCTCTATCTTTCCGAATCAGATATTGCAAAAGTGCTGACCTACGAACAGTTGATCCCCGCCATGGAGCGGGCGCTGGCCCAGTTTTCTGCAGGCAAGGTCATCCAGCCTGTCCGTCAGATACTCACGATTGAGGAGGGCAAGCGTTTCCTTGGCGTCATGCCAGCGGTGACACCGGATGGAATGGGGGCAAAGCTGGTTACCTATTACCCAAAGAATGAAGGCACCCGACACCACACGCATATGGCCACCATCTCATTGTTTGATCCGGAAACCGGGGAGCCATTGGCTGTCATGGATGGGCGTCTGATCACCGAAATGCGCACGGCAGCCGTATCGGCAGCGGTGACCAAATATGCGGCCATGCCAGATGCGAAGGTGCTGACGCTGATTGGCAGTGGCGTGCAGGCCGAAGCGCATTTGCACGCGCTTCGGCAGGTGTGCAGCTTTGACGAGGTCCGCATCTGGAGCCGCACGGCCGAAAATGCGCGAAAATTTGCTGACAAGCATCTGGTGAAAGTGATGGAGATCGAGCAGGCAGTGCGTGGGGCGGATGTGATCGTAACCGCGACCAATTCGCAGCAGGCAATCGTCAAAGGCGCCTGGCTGAAGGAAGGCGTGCATATCAATGCTGTGGGTTCGCCCCGGTCCTCGGCGCGGGAACTCGACGACGATGTGATGCGCGGCGTGGTTATAGCAGACTCGCGCGAGGCGGTGGTGAAGGAATCCGGCGATGTCATCCTGTCAGACGCGAAGATTTTCGCGGAAGCCGGGGAAATATTTTCGGGTGCGAAGGTCATTCTGCGCGAGCAGACGACAGTCTTTAAATCTGTTGGCCTTGCTGTCGAGGATATTGCCGCGGCGCGGCTGGTGTATGACCTGCTAACGTAAGACAGATCGGATGAGGGAGTGCCTGCAGGCCGGCACCAGCGCGCCCGAGGCCAGAACGAGTGTCGCGCGGCGGGTGAGGGATTGGCAAGAAGTGGTATCCGTAGGATGGGCAATTCCGTGGCTTCGCGTGGCGAAGCCGGGGGTTTGCCCATCTTCCCTATTCGCCTCTTGGGAAGCGCTTGCTCTCTTCCAGCACGTTCAGGTCCATGTGGTTGCGCATGTAGCGTTCGGAGGCCAAGCGCAGGGGTTGGTGGTCCCAGGGGTAGTGGGCGCCGTTGCGGAGCGCCTCGTAGACCACCCAGCGGCGGGCCTGGGATTGGCGGACCTCGGCGTCATAGGCGGCCAGGTTCCAGCGGGCGTCGGCCATCAGTTGGAAATGGGCCAGAACCTCGGCGGCGCGGGGATTGGTGGCGAGGTTGCTGGTTTCGTCGGGGTCATTGGCCAGGTCGAAAAGCTGGTCCGGATCGGCCTGGCATCGCGTGTATTTCCACGCGCCCTGACGCAGGGCGACCATGGGCGAAATGGAGCCTTCGGCGGCATATTCCATGGCGACGGGGGACAGGCGGTCCGCGCCCTGGGCCAGGGGCACCAGGCTTTCGCCATCGGTCCAGGGCATGACCTCGGCCATGGAAATGCCAGCCAGATCGCAGAGCGTCGGGGTCAGGTCGATGGTCGAGACCGGAGTTTCCACGGTATGGGGCCACAGGTCGGGGGCGGCGATCATCAGGGGCACGCGGGAGGCACCCTCGAAGAAGTTCATCTTGAACCACAGGCCGCGGCGGCCCAGCATCTCGCCATGGTCCGAGACGAAGACCACAATGGCGTCCTGGCGGGTTGCCTCCAGGGTTGCCAGAATCTCGCCGATCTTGGCATCGACATAGGAGATGTTGGCGAAATAGCCCTGGCGGGCGCGGCGGATATGGTCGGGCGTCACCGTCATCCCGCGCCAGTCGCAGGCGTCCATCAGGCGCTGGGAATGGGGGTCCATGGCGTCATAGGCGAGGGGCGGCGGCGGTTCGCATTCGGGGGCACCTTCGTACAGGTCCCAATATTTGCGGCGGGCGACGAAGGGGTCATGGGGATGGGTGAAGCTGGCGGTCAGGCACCACGGGCGCGGGTCTAGGCCGCGCGACAGGTCGTAGATTTTCTGCACGGCCTGGTGGGCGACGTCGTCGTCATATTCGAGCTGGTTGGTGATTTCGGCCACGCCCGCGCCGGTGACGGAGCCAAGGTTGTGATACCACCAGTCGATGCGCTGACCGGGTTTGCGGTAATCGGGGGTCCAGCCGAAATCGGCGGGGTAGATGTCGGTTGTCAGGCGTTCCTCGAACCCGTGCAATTGGTCGGGGCCGACGAAATGCATCTTGCCGGACAGGGCGGTGTAGTATCCGGCGCGGCGCAGGTGATGGGCATAGGTCGGAATGTCCGAGGCAAACTCGGCGGCATTGTCATAAACGCGGGTGCGGCGCGGCAAAGCGCCAGACATGAAGGCGGCGCGGGCCGGGGCGCAAAGGGGCGAGGCGGTGTAGGCGTTGGCGAAACGGACGGACCGCTGCGCCAGCGCCTTGAGGTTCGGGGCATGCAGGAAATCCGCGGGGCCGTCGTCGAACAGGGTGCCGGTCAACTGATCGACCATCAGGATCAGGATATTGGGTTTCATGGTCATGGCATCCCTTGGTTGTGGCCGCTTTTCTGCCAGATGTGCCGAGCTGTCACAAAAGGGCAACCAAAAAGTCGCCTGATCGCTACGGCAGGACGGCAAGAGCGGGGCATGTCCCTGTCAAACCGAGGTAACACGATGAAACGCATGTCCCTTGCAGCCCTGATGATGAGCGTGTCCCTGTCCGCCGCGCAAGCCGAGGATTTCGGCGCGATGGCCGAACACCTGCTGGCCGAAAAATCGGCGACCCTGTTCGGCATTGCCAAGCCCCTGGCAGCCGCCGCCGAGGCGAGCGCCGAGACGGGTTACCGCCTGCCCGGCGCGTCGGCCAACGACTCGGTGGCGCTGGCGGATGGCCTGACGGTGGAATTCCTGACCCGGGATGCCGCCAACCACACCGACATGTTGGCCTTTTACCCGGTCGCCGCCACGACCCATCTGATCACCTGTGTCGAGGCCGATCTGGAGGTGCTGGCCGATGGCCGCCTTAGCCCTGCAATTCAGACCATCGCGCTGGCGGATGGCAAGGTCACCACGATCGTGCGTGGCACAAATTCCTGCGACGGCATCCGCGCCACCGCCTGGGGCACAATCCTTTTCACCGAAGAGGACGATGCGGGTGGGGCTTATGAGATCCTGGCTCCGCTGGCGATCACCGACGCCGTCACCATCACCGACCGCGCCACGGGTGCTACCAGCGATCCGGCGGCCGGTGTGCGCCGCATGGCGATGCCGACTATGGCTTGGGAAGGCATTGGCCTTATGGCCAGTGGCGTGACCTATGGTTGCGACGAATTGCGTCCGGGCACGGCCAATGCGGATGCCGATGGCGGTGCGATTTTCAAATTCGTGCCGGCGACGATGGCTTCGGGGATGATCACCAGCCTTGATGCCTCGCCTTTGGCGGCGGGCACGACCTATGCGATGCAGGTGGAATGCGTGAAGAATGCCGTGCAGTTCGGCCAGGGTTGCGAAACCGGCAATGCGCTGTGGATCGAAGTGGACCCGACCAAGGCCCGCGCAGATGCCGGTGCCAAGGGTGCGACCGGCTATTGCCGCCCGGAGGACATGCACCTTGACCCGATGGTCAGCGAAGGGGCGCGGTTCTGCTGGACCAATACCGGCAACGAGGGCGGCAAGAACTATGCCGAGGTGATGTGGCCCTGGATCTGGCCCCCGACACCATTCCGGTGCCTGACGCCGAGGGCAAGGCCGAACTGACCACAACCGTCACCCGCTTTCTGGAGGGCGACAAGGATGCGAATTCGTTCGACAACCTGGAATTTCAGGCGTCGACCGGAAATCTTTATGTCATCGAAGACCATCCGAATGGCGATATCTGGGCCTGTCTGCCCGATGGCGTGGACCGCGACCTGAAGGCGGACGGCTGCATCCGGGTGCTGTCAGTCAAGGACACCAGTGCCGAGCCGACCGGGTTCATCTTTGCCGCCGATGGCAGCGCGGCCTATGTCTCGATCCAGCATTCGGATGACACCGCGATGCAGCCGGTCGATGGCTATGGCACCGACGACATGCTGGTGATCAAGGGCTTCCAGCCGATCGCCAAGTAACCCATGGCTTGGCGAAACGGGGCGTGCGGCGAAAGCGGCGCGCCCCGTTTTCTATTGGGTGACGCGATAAAGGCGGACCGGGGATTTGGGCATGCGGGCGATTGTGCCGTGATACTCGAGGTCCAGTTGGGCGCTTTTCATCCACCAGCCGGCTTTCGCGCCGCCCGGAAAGAGCGTGGGGTCGAGATGGGCGAGCAGCGCCCGTTGCGCCTGGGCTGGGGTCATTCCGGGGGGGTCGGTGGGCAGGACGGCCAGCAGGGCTTGGCGCATGGCGGCGAATTTTGCGCGGTCCAGATGGGTGATGTGATCGGGTGCATTGATGTTGCGCACTTCGATGCGGTCGGATGTTTCGGCCATGGTTTGGTCCCGTGTGGCATGGGTCGGATGATTAAAGCGGGATGAGTTTGCATTGAATCGAAAAACGCTGCCTCTCGCATTCGCTCGAACGCGCATTTCGATGAGTTTGTTTCCATGAAACCTCGTCCCGTCTAGGGGGTGGCGCCTGGCACCTGTCAAGAATGGCAGCGGTCGATGTCGCATTTGTGCGGGACAGGGGGCGGGAATCCGGCAGTGTGGCGGGCAGTGTCCGGGGTCGGGCCGTCAAGACGAGGTATGAAATGGGCGTGGTCACCGAGTTTCCCCATCAGATTGTCGAGACGCCGGACATGGGGATCGTGCTGTCGGACGGCTGCCGTTTGTCGGCGCGGGTCTGGATGCCTGTGGGGGCCGAGACGGCTCCGGTGCCGGCGGTGCTGGAATACATCCCCTATCGCAAGCGCGACGGCACCTTGCCGCGCGACGAGATCATGCATCCCTATGTGGCCGGTCATGGTTATGCCTGCGTGCGGGTCGATATGCGGGGCAACGGGGACAGCGATGGGCTGATGGCGGATGAATACACCACGGAGGAGCTGTCGGATGCCTGCGAGGTGGTGGCATGGTTGGCGGCCCAGCCCTGGTGCAGCGGCACGGTCGGGATGATGGGCAAAAGCTGGGGTGGGTTCAACTGCCTGCAAACTGCCTTTTTGCAGCCGCCCGCGCTGAAAGCCGTGATCTCGGTCTGCGCCACCACGGACCGTTTTGCCGATGACATCCATTACAAGGGCGGCTGTCTGTTGGGCGAAAACTTTGGCTGGGGGGCGGTGATGCTGTCCTATTCCAGCCGCCCGCCGGACCCGGTGCTGCGGGAAAACTGGCGCGAGGTCTGGCTGAACCGGCTGGAAAACGAGCCATGGCTCGCCCCGCGCTGGGCCGCTTTGCAAGAGCGGGGGGACTACTGGCAGCACGGCTCGATCTGTGAAGATTACAGCCGGATTCAGGTGCCGGTGCTGATCTGGGGCGGCTGGGCCGACAATTACATGAACACGGTCAGCCATATCGTCAGCAATGTGCCGGGCGCGAAGGGGATCGTCGGGCCCTGGGTGCATCAATATCCACACACCGCCCCGCCGGGGCCGCAGGTCGGTTTTCTGCAAGAGGCTGTGCGCTGGTGGGATCGCTGGCTGAAGGGCATCCCGAACGGCGCGGACAGGGACCCGGCCTACCGCGCCTATGTGCTGCATTCGCAGGCGCCGGATGCCAGTGCCCGGTTTCGGGACGGGCATTGGGCAGCTGAGGCGGTTTGGCCCCTGCCCGATGCACAGCGCCAGACATTGCAGCTGAGTGCTGCTGCATCAAGGCCGGAAGGTTTCACACCTCCCGGACCCTCCGTGGAGTATTTGGGAAAGGTCAAATCGGGGGCGTTGGACCTGCGCATCGCGACGCCGCAGCATGTGGGGCTGCATGCGGGCGAGTTCTTTCCGATGGGCTTGAACGCTGAAATGCCGGGGGATCAGCGGCATGAAGATGCCTTGTCGCTGTGTTTTGACGGCGATGTGCTGACGGAACCGCTGGAGTTGATGGGCGCGGCGCGGCTGACCTTGCGGTTGTCCAGCGACAAGCCCCTGGGGTTCGTCGTGGCGCGTTTGTGCGATGTGGGGCCGGATGGGGCATCGGTCAGGATCGCGCATGGGATGCGGAACCTGTGCCACCGCGACAATATGGCCGCGCCGCGCCCGATGGTGCCGGGCGAGGTGGTCGAGGTGTCGTTTGATATTGACCAGATGGCTTACCTGTTGGCGCCGGGGCACCGGCTGCGTCTGGCTTTGTCCAACAGTTATTGGCCCTTTGTCTGGCCCTCGCCCGAGCAGGGGGAACTGCGACTGTCGGGTGGATCGCTGGACCTGCCGCTGCATCGGGGTGGCGCGACATGGGAGGCGCCGGGGCCCGAGGGGGCGCGGCCCTGGAACCACAAGGTCCTGCGCAAGGGTCATGCCGTGCGCCGGATCGAGACGGACCTGTTGTCGGGCCTTCACACCTTGTGGATCGAGGATGACGGGGGCGCGGTCGAAAATCTGGATCACGGGCTTTGCACATCCGAAAGGATGTCAGAGCGTTGGGAAATCGGTGAGGCCCCGGGTTCGGCACGCGCCGTGCACATTTGGCAACAAGAGCTGTGGCGCGGCAATTGGCAGGTCAAGACGCGGGCAGAGGCGGAAATGACCTGTGACGCGACACATTTGCACATGACGGCAAAGCTGCAGGCATGGGAGGGCGACACGGTCATCTTTGAACGAGAATTCGACGAAAAAGTCGAACGCAGGTTTGTGTAAACGCGGAAAGGCTGCGGGGCACGAAAATAGTCCTTGGTCCTGACGGAGAATCGCGTTTTATTGACTCGACAATCAAGAAAAGCCCGAGCGGGCGCAAAAGGGAGACGACGAATGGCTGATGAACTGAACCACATTCTGGCGCAGGCCGCCAAAGGCAAGCTGAGCCGCCGCGAATTTGTTGGCCGCGCAGGCGCCCTGGGCGTATCGAGTGCCATGGCGAGTGCCATGTTGACCACGGCCGCACGGGCCGAGGGCCCGGTCAAGGGCGGTGTGCTGCGTGCGGGCTTGCAGGGTGGTGAAAGCACCAACTCGCTGGACCCGGCACTGGCGGCATCGGAAGTGCCGTTCATGATCAACATGACCTGGGGTGAGGCGCTGGTCGATGTGGAGCTGAATGGCACGCTGGGCATGCGGGTGGCCGAGGAAGTTTCGTCCAACGCCGATGCGACGCAGTGGATGTTCAAGATCCGCAAGGGCGTGGAATATCATGGCGGCGGCACTGTCACGGCAGAGGACGTGGTGGCCACGTTGAAGCGGCACACCGATGACGCGAGCCAGTCGGGCGCGCAGGGCATCGTCAAGGGCATTGCGGACATGAAGGCCGAGGGCGACATGGTCACCCTGACGCTGGCTTCGGGCAATGCCGACCTGCCGTTCCTGATGGCGGACTATCACCTGTTGATCCAGCCCGGTGGTGGCGTGGACAATCCTGCAGCGGGCAATGGCACCGGTGCCTACAAGATCGTGTCGGACGAGCCGGGTGTCCGGACAGTGTTCGAGAAGTTCGCGAACTACTGGGATGCGTCGCGTGGCCATGCCGACAGCGTGGAAATCCTGACGATCAACGACAACACGGCACGGACGGCGGCCATTCAGGCGGGCCAGATCCAGATCATGAACCGGGTCGACCCCAAGATCGTCGAACTGCTGGCGGGCAACACCGACATCACGATCGAGCGTGCGGCAGGCCCCGGCCATTACGTGTTCATCATGCGCTGTGACGCGGCACCCTTTGACAACAACGACCTGCGGATGGCGTTGAAAATGTCGGTCAACCGCGCTGAGATGGTGGAAAAGATCCTGGGCGGCATGGGGTCGCGCGGCAATGACTTCCCGATCAACTCGGCCTATCCGTTGTTTGACGACAGCATCCCGCAGCGTGAGTATGACGCGGCGATGGCGGCGGAGTTCTACAAGAAGTCGGGCCACGATGGATCGCCCATCATTCTGCAAGTCGCGCCGGGGGCGTTCCCAGGTGCTGTTGAGGCGGCGCAACTGTTCCAGGCAAGCGCCAATGCGGCCGGTGTGCCGTTGCAGGTCAAGCTGGAGCCCGATGACGGCTATTGGTCGAACGTCTGGAACGTCGCGCCGTTCTGCGCCAGCTATTGGGGTGGACGTCCGGTTCAGGACCAGATGTATTCGACCGCCTATCTGTCGACGGCCGAGTGGAATGACACCGCGTTCAAGGACGCGCATTTCGATGAGCTGATGATCAAGGCCCGCGGCGAGTTGGACGGGGCCAAGCGCAAGGCGATGTACAGCGAGATGGCCAACCTGCTGCGCGACACTGGCGGTTTGATCCTGCCGATGTTCAACGATTTTGTTGAAGGGCGTCGTGCCGAAGTTGGCGGCTGGGTCCCGAACCCGGCAGGCAGCCTGATGAACGGCAAGGCGCTGAGCTTGTGCTGGCTGACCGCCTGAGGCCGGGTCAGTGCATCCCATCCTGAAACTGGTGGCCCAGCGCGTCGCGCTGGGTCTGCTGTTGTTGCTCGCCGTGTCGTTCATGCTGTTTCTGGGTGTCCAGATGCTGCCGGGCGACACGGCGCAGGCAATTCTGGGGCAATCGGCTACCCCAGTGGCCTTGGCCAACTTGCGCGAGTCGCTTGGCCTGAACGAGCCCGCGCTGACGCGTTATTTCAAATGGCTTTTCGCGGCGTTGCAGGGTGACCTGGGCGTGGCACTGACCAATGGGCAGGATATTGCGACGTCGATCGGGCAGAGGATGGGGAACACGCTGTTTCTGGCCTCTTGTGCCGGTGTGATCGCGGTGCCTTTGGCGATTACGCTGGGGTTGATTGCGGCGCGCTATAACGGGCGCTGGCCGGACAAGCTGATTTCCGGCGTCACGCTGGCGACGATTTCGCTGCCCGAGTTTGTGGCGGCTTATTTCGTGATTTTCCTGCTGACGCAGGTGTTTCCGATCTTTCAGCCGGTGTCGATGGTGTTCCCCGGCATGGGGTTCTGGGAAAAGCTGCACGCCGTGGCCTTGCCGGTGATCGTGCTGGTCATGGTGGTTCTGGCGCATATGATGCGGATGACGCGGGCGGCGATTTTGAACGTGATGCAGTCGGCCTATATCGAGACGGCGGTGCTGAAAGGCCTGTCGCCGATGCAGGTGATCTGGCGGCATGCGCTGCCGAACTCGATCGCGCCGATCATCACGGTGGTGGTGATCAACCTGGCCTATCTTGTGGTGGGGGTGGTCGTGGTCGAGGTGGTGTTCAGCTATAATGCGCTGGGGCAGTACCTGGTTGATCATGTGGCCAAGCGCGATCTGCCGGTGGTGCAGGCGGTGGGGATCATCTTTGCCGCCGTCTATATCGGGTTGAACATTCTGGCCGATGTCATTGGCATCGTGACCAATCCGCGGCTGAGGAACCCCAAATGAAGATGCCGATATCTGCCATGATCGGCATTTTTCTGACCGGTCTGTTCCTGTTCATCGCGATCTTTGCGCAATGGATCGCACCCCATCCCATCGATTCCGCGGTGGGTAAGGTGTGGGAGGGACCGTCGGCGCAATTCTGGCTGGGCACCGACACGATCGGGCGGGATATCCTGAGCCGGTTGATCTATGGCGCGCAGGTGACGATTTTTGTGGCGCTGATCTCGTCGGTGCTGTCGTTCGGGATGGGGGCGTTCTTTGGCTTTCTGGCGGCGACGCGGGGGGGCTGGATTGATACCGGCCTGTCGCGGCTGGTCGATCTGATGATGGCGGTGCCGTCGCTGATCGTGGCTTTGGTCGTGCTGTCGGTGTTGCCCTTGAACCTGATCGTGCTGATCCTTGTGATGGGTGTTCTGGATTCGACGCGGGTGTTCAGGCTCAGCCGGGCTGTGGCTGTGGACATCACGGTGATGGATTATGTCGAGGCGGCGCGGTTGCGCGGCGAAAAGCAAAGCTGGATCATCTTCCGCGAGATATTGCCCAACGCTTTGTCGCCATTGGTGGCCGAGTTCGGGTTGCGGTTCATCTTTGCGGTTCTGTTCATCTCGACCCT
>JAYSWK010000345.1:0-1625 GCA_043718085.1 Rhodobacterales bacterium | reverse complement strand
CTGCCACCGCCCATGGTCGAGCCGTGGTAGCCGTTCTTGCGGGCGATGATGACGCGCTTCGACGGCTGACCCTTGATGTCCCAATAGCGGCGCACCATGCGGATGTTGGTGTCATTGGCCTCGGACCCCGACCCGGCAAAGAACACGTGGTTCAGATCGCCCGGCGCGAGTTCGGCCAGCTTCGCCGCCAGGGCGATGGCGGGCACATGGCTGGTCATGAAGAAGGTGTTGTAATAGGCCAGCTCGTCCATCTGGCGCTTGGCGACTTCGCCCAGTTCAGGGCGGCCATAGCCGACGTTGACGCACCAAAGTCCGGCCATGGCGTCAAGGATCTTGTGGCCTTCGGTATCGGTCAGCCAGATGCCCTTGGCGGATTTCATGATCCGCACGCCGCGTTTGGCCAGCGCCGAGTTATCGGTAAACGGGTGCATGTGGTGTGCTGCATCCAGCTTCTGTAGTTCGGCGGTCGGCATATGATTGGTGATCGCGTTCATTTTGTTGCCCTCGTTCATCAGGGGTGGCTTGGCCCATTAGCGCATCTGCCGTCAACAACCGGAACAGTCGTGCAAGGTGCCATTGATCACAGATTATGGGTCTGCGCGGCGAAGTCAATAGAATTTGATCAAATTATATCGGATCAAACCGACGTGATCAATTTAAGTCTTCAGATTTCCCCGGCATGAAGCGCCAGTCTGACCTGATCCAGGCCTTGGGCAATATCGCTGTGAATGGCCTGTGCCAAAGCGGGGCCATCGCCTGCCCGCATGGCGGCCAACGCCTCACTATGACGATCCGGCATCCGGCCCGAGGCATAGCGGGCGCAGACAACGCGTAAGGACGGGCCAAAGCGCAGCCAAAGCGATTGGGCGATTTCCACCAAAATCTGTGCCCCTGACGCCTCATAAAGCGTGAAGTGAAACCGGTGATTACCGGTCAGGTAGCCGGGGATGTCGCCCAATCCGATGGCCCGGTCGATTTCGGCGTCAATGCGGGTCAGCTGCTCGATACGCTCTGCCGTCAGCCGCTGGGCAGCCAGTTCGGCGATGCGCGGCTCGACGGTCAGGCGGGCAAAGGCGATCTGGTCCAACAACGCAACCGTCAGGTTCGGCACCGAGACGCGGCGGTTGTCATGCAACTGCAAAGCGCCTTCCGCCGTCAGCCGCCGGATCGCCTCGCGGACCGGGGTCATGCCTGCGCCAAGGTCGTGGATCAACCCCTGGATGGTGACCGCCTGGCCGGGCGTCAGACCGCCGGTCAGGACCATATCGCGCAGATGGCCGTAGGTAACCTCGTGCGTCGGTATCTTGCGATCCGCCAAGTCCATGCTGCAATTGTCCCTCAATAAATTTTGAGCAAATTACGCAGTCTTTGATCAAAGGATCAAGTGTGAACTGTTGCGGATATGCCGGAAGCCAATAGGTTTTGGTTATGCGGCCCTGTCGGTAGTTTCCAGAGCAGCTTAGCCGTTGGCTTCAGCTTCTGCGGACGGGATGGTCCTGGCGGGCTCAGGCAGGCGGCGATGTCGCTGAGTTTCATCTTTGCCCAAGGCCTGGATCAGGTCAGACTGGCGCTTCATGCCGGGGAAATCTGAAGACTTAAATTGATCACGTCGGTTTGATCCGATA
>JAYSWK010000344.1:0-1627 GCA_043718085.1 Rhodobacterales bacterium | reverse complement strand
ACACCGACACCCGGTCAGCCGACACGGTGGTGGCCTTTGTGCGCGCCGAAGGCCTGTTGGTTGATTGGATACTGGAAACCCATGTCCATGCTGACCATCTATCGGCGGCGCCCTATCTTCAGCAACAGTTGGGCGGCAAGATCGGCATCGGTGAAAACATCACCATCGTGCAAAATACCTTTGGCAAGATTTTCAATGAAGGCACGGAATTCCAGCGCGATGGCAGCCAGTTTGATCAGTTGTTCCGCGAAGGAGATGGCTTTTCCATCGGCGCACTGACTGGCCAGGCGCTGCACACCCCCGGTCATACCCCGGCTTGCATGACCTATCTTGTCGGGGACGCGGCCTTTGTCGGCGACGCGTTGTTCATGCCGGATTTTGGCACCGCGCGCTGCGATTTCCCCGGCGGCTCGGCGGAAATGCTGTTTCAGTCAATTCAGAAAATTCTGACCCTTCCAGATGCGACCCGGATTTTCGTCGGCCATGACTACAAGGCGCCGGGGCGCGACAGTTTCGCCTGGGAAACCACCGTGGCCGAGGAAAAGGCCCGCAATGTCCATATCGGGGCTGGCAAGACCGCCGAGGAATTCGTGCCGATGCGCACCGCCCGCGACAAGACGCTGGGAATGCCACGGCTGATTATTCCGTCGTTGCAGATCAATATGCGTGCCGGGAAAATGCCGCCGCCGGAAGAGGATGGTCGCACCTACCTGAAAGTCCCGGTGAACGGGTTATAGTCGCTCAGACCACCGCACGCTCCAGGAAGGGGCGGTTTTCCAGGATACGACCTGCCCCCAGCGGCGACAGATCCAGCGTCCGATACTTCCCGGTCAGGATCACCTCTGCCAACCCGCGCCCGACAGCCGGTGATTGTTGCAACCCGTGACCGGAAAACCCGGCGGCGATGAAGAAATTCTCGGACCCCGGCCAAAGCCCGAGGACGGCGTTCTGGTCCAGCCGGTTATAGTCATAGTGCCCGACCCAGAACCGCGTCACCTTGACCGCGTCAAAGCCTTCGGAACGCGCATAAAGCCGTGGCCAGATCAGGTCTTCGAACTGGGCGTGATCCGGTTCCCAATCGTCACGGGCACAGGGGCCGTCATCATCGGGCACCGTGGCGGTGATCCATAGCCCATGTTCGGGCCGCAGGTAGATGCCGGAGTGATCGACGATCAGCGGCGCATCTGGGTGGCGGGCATTTGGCGCGTCAATGACAAAGACCGTGCGCTTGCGCGGCTCGACCGGCAGTTCGAACCCCGCGAGGGCGCAAACGTCGGCCGAAGCGGTGCCGGAAGCACAAAGAAACGCCCCAGCCCCCACGGTTCCGCCTGCGGCCAGTGTCACCCCGGTGATCCGCGCGCCGTCGCGCTGCAGTCCGGTGACGCGATCTTTCACATACACCGCCCCCCGCGCCCGTGCGCCGTTGCGAAAACCGTTGAGCAGGCCCATGTTGTCGAACCAGCCTTCATCGCGCGGACCCAGACTGCCCGCGACCACATCATCCAGCACCATCCACGGATAGCGGGCCGCCAGTTCCGCCTGCCCCAAGACCTCGGTTGCCGCCCCCAGCCCGCGCTGCATCACCGCCAGCTCCTCCATCACCGCGGCGCCGCTTTCAGAGCCGGTC
>JAYSWK010000343.1:0-4163 GCA_043718085.1 Rhodobacterales bacterium | reverse complement strand
CGGTGGCGCTGCACGCCTTGAAACTGGCGCGGGCGGCGGGGGTGACGACGATCCTGAACCCGGCCCCGGCGGCCAGCCTGCCCGAGGGGATGCTGGGCTTTTGCGACTATGTCACCCCCAATGAAAGCGAGACCGAGGCGCTGACCGGGATGGCCGTAACCTCGGTTGCCGAGGCCGAGGCGGCGGCGCGCAAATTGCGGTCGATGGGGGCAGGGGCGGCGATCATCACGCTGGGCGACAAGGGCGCGCTTTATCATGACGCCAGCAGAACCCTGCATGTGCCGCCCTTCAACGCGGGCCCCGTGGTCGAGACGACCGGGGCGGGCGATGCGTTCAACGGCGGTTTCGCCGCGGCGCTGAGCGCGGGGATGGACCCGGCGCAGGCGGCGCGCTTTGCCAGCGCCACGGCGGGCATCTCGGTCACACGGGCGGGGACGGCGCCGTCGATGCCGTCGCGGGCCGAGATCGAGGCGCTGCTGAAGGGCTGAGGCGTCTTGCGCCGCAAGACGCGCGAAAGCGGGCCAGAAGGCAGCCATGTCCAAGTTTTGGACATCGACTTTTTGCGCGTTATTACAAATAGATAGCGACTTTTGTCAACCAAAGTGAACGGTTTGCGGGGCGGCCATCAGGACGCGAAAATCAATGGGGGCGTGTTGGCACACGCCCCCATTTTACTCGTTACAGTCACAATTCGTTCAGCTGAACAAGAAGTCCAGCGCCTGAAGTTCCGCCGCACTGGCCAGCCCGGTCAGGGTGATGGACATGTCCGACGTGCCATTGCCGTCGAAGTCCATCTGGACCTGGCTTCCCGACACCCGGGCCGAGGTATTGCCGCCACCGGCAAAGGCCCCGGTGCCGACATAGGCGAAGGTGCCGTGCAGAAGGCCGATAAATTCCAGCACATCGCCTTCGCGTGCCCCGCCTTCGACGGCATTGAAGTCGGTGATCGTGTCCACACCGCTGGAGGCAGTGGTGTAGATGAAGTGATCCGCACCGACGCCACCGGTCTGGATGTCGTTGCCGGCACCGCCGGTCAGCGAGTCTGCGCCGTTCATTCCCAGGATTGTGTTTGACGCGGCGTTGCCAAGGATCACATTGGCCAGGTCGTTGCCGGTAAGTGTCGCGGCAAGCGAGCCGGTCAGGGTCAGGTTCTCGATATTGCTGCCCAGGGTGAAGGCGACCCTGGTTTCCACCGTGTCGTTGCCCTGTCCGGCCAGCTCGGTGACCACATCCAGAAGGGCATCGACATAATAGGTGTCGTCGCCGCTTCCGCCCTGCATGACGTCATTGCCGCTGTCGCCATCCAGCGTATCAGCACCGCCGCCGCCGAACAGGCTGTCATTGCCCGACGAGCCACCGGACAAAAGGTTATTGCCCGAGTTGCCGGAGATGACATTGCTTACCGAGTTTCCGGTCCCGTCCACGTCAGCCGATCCGGTCAGGGTCAGGTTTTCAAAGGCGGTGGCCAGGGTAAAGGTCAGCGCGGTTTGCACCGTATCGATCCCGCCGGTCGAGGTTTCCACCATCCGGTCGTTCGCGCTGTCCATGATATAGACGTCATCGCCATCGCCGCCGACCATCGAGTCATTTCCGATGCCGCCGCTCAGCGTGTCGGCCCCCGCCCCGCCATAAAGCGAGTCATTGCCGTCAAGGCCGCTGAGCAGGTTGTTGCCGGTATTGCCGGTCATCGTGTTGGCCACGGTATTGCCGGTGCCGCTGAAATTGCCGGTTCCCGACAGGGTCAGCTTTTCGAAATTGGCCAGAAGCGTGTAGTCCAGCGCCGCGTTGACCTCGTCAATGCCGACAAGGTCGGTTTCGACGACCACATCCCCGGCCGCATCGACAAAGAACACATCATTGCCAAGCCCGCCCGTCATCGTGTCATTGCCGGTGCCGCCGATCAGCGTGTCATTGCCGGTCCCGCCATCCATGCTGTCGGCGCCTTCAAGCCCCATCAGAAGGTTGGCGCCGGTATTGCCGATCATCACATTGCCCTGGGTGTTGCCCGTCCCCGACAGGCCGGACGTGCCAGTCAGCGTCAGATCCTCGACCCCGACCGTCAGGGTGAACGACTGTGAAGCCGTGACCAGATCACGGCCCTGGCCTGCGATTTCGGTCACGGTATCCAGGACGTTGTCGACGAAATAGCTGTCGTTGCCGGCCCCGCCCGCCATGGCATCGGCCCCGATGCCGCCATCCAGCGTATCGTTCCCGCCCGCGCCGTTGATCGTGTCAGTGCCCGAGCCGCCGGTCAGGGAATTGTCGCCGGTATTGCCGTCCATCTGATTGCTGGCCGAATTGCCCAGCGCGTCGATATTGGCTGACCCGGTCAGGATCAGGTTTTCGACATTGGTGGCCAGGGTCAGCCCGATGGACGAGCGGATGGTGTCGATGCCACCGGTCGTGGTCTCGGTCACCTTGTCGCCGCTGTCGTCCACATCATAAAGATCATTGCCGTCACCACCGGTCAGGCTGTCATTGCCTGCGCCGCCGATCAGCGTGTCATTGCCGGCACCGCCGATGATCGTATCTACCCCCAGACCACCATCCAGGCTGTTGTTGCCCGCGTTGCCGGTGATCAGGTTGTTGGCCGCGTTGCCGACACCATTCAGATCACCAGACCCGGTCAGCAGCAGGTTCTCGAATTCGGCCGCAAGGGTAAAGTTGGCCGAGCTTTGGACCGTATCAATGCCGCCAAGCGCGACTTCGACCAGAACATCGGCTGTGCCTTCGACGACAAAGGTATCGTCGCCCGCGCCGCCGACCAGGCTGTCGATGCCGACGCCGCCTGACAAGGTGTCGTTGCCCGCGCCGCCGTCCAGCGTGTCCGCCCCGCCATTGCCGGTCAGCACATTGGCCCCGGTATTGCCGGTGATCGCATTGGCCAGGTCGTTCCCCGTGCCGTCCAGCGACGAGATGCCGGTCAGGATCAGGTTTTCGACATTGGCACCCAGGGTCCAGTCGGCCGACGAGGTGACGGTATCCTGCCCCTCGCCCAGAAGTTCGTTCACCTGATCGTTCGCGCTGTCCACGACATAGGCGTCGCTGCCGATGCCGCCCGACAGCACGTCGTTGTTTGTGCCGCCATCCAGCTGGTCATTGCCGGCCCCACCCTGGATCGTGTCGGCGCCCGCGGCACCCAGCAGAATATTGGCCGCCGTGTTTCCGATGATCAGGTTGGCCGCGCTGTTGCCCGTGCCGTTGATCGCATTGCTGCCCAGCAGGGTCAGGTTTTCGACATTGCTGCCCAGCGCCAGGGTCACGGTGGATTCGACCGTGTCGATCCCGCCCGTCAGGACTTCGGTGACCTTGTCGTCGGACGAATCGACCCGGTAGAGGTCGTCATTGTCGCCACCCGTCATGGAATCGTTGCCTGTGCCGCCATCCAGCGTGTCATTGCCGGCATTGCCGATGAGCGTGTCATCGCCGGCCAGACCCGACAGAAGATTGGCACCGGCATTGCCGGTCATGCGGTTGGTGAATGCGTTGCCCAGCCCGTCGATCGCGTTGCTCCCGGTCAGGATCAGATCCTCGACAAAGGTCGACAGGTTGAAGCTGATGCTGGAGATGACCTTGTCCAGACCGCCGCCCGAAAGCTCGATCACCTGATCGTTCACGCTGTCCACGACATAGGTGTCGCTTTCATCGCCGCCGACCATGCTGTCATCGCCGGTCCCGCCATCCAGCGTGTCATCGCCGCCCATGCCGATCAAAGTGTCGTTGCCGCCAAGGCCCTGCAAGAGGTTGAAGCCGCGCTGAAAGACAGAGCCCAGGTTGCCCGTGTTGCCGGTGATCGTGTTGGCGGCGGCGTTGCCGATGCCCGTGTTGTCAAGATCGCCGGTCAGGATCAGGTTCTCGAAATTGTCGGTCAGGGTCCAGGTGATCCCGGTCTGGACCGTGTCGGTGCCGCCATTGGCGCCTTCGACCACGACGTCAATGACGCCGAGTGTGCTGTCAACGATGTAAAGGTCGTTGCCCGATCCGCCATACATCGTATCCAGCCCGGTGCCGCCGTTCATCTGGTCGTTGCCAGCACCGCCCCACAGCACGTTGTTCAATATCTGTTCGCCCGTCAGCGTATCATCGAAGCTGGAGCCGACAAGGTTCTGAATTCCCGACAATTGGTCGCCCGCCGCATCACCGCCCGAGGCGGTACCGGCCGC
>JAYSWK010000342.1:0-4167 GCA_043718085.1 Rhodobacterales bacterium | reverse complement strand
CGCCCAACTCGTTCAGATTGGTCACAATGGCATCCGGGGCGCCCAGTTGGACGGCGCGGGCAAGGTCGATGCGGTGGCTGGAAAAGGCGATGTCGGTCAGCGGACGCAGGGCGGCCATTTCCTCATAGCTCTCGCACGGCTCTTCGAACCAGGTAATGTCGAACGGGGCAAAGGCCCGCAGCGCCAGACGGGCGGTGGGCAGGGTGTAGCCGCCGTTGGCGTCGATCCGAACTTCACGCGCCCCGATGGCCGCGCGAATCTCGCGCAGCATCGTGACCTCTTGATCCATCGCCACCGTCGCGACCTTGCCTTCGAAGATGGGCGAGCCATGGGCCTTTACCATCGCGGCGCAGTAGCGGGCGATGTCCAGGGGCGTGGCCTCGCCCGGGTCGATGCCCGGCAGGCGGAAGCTGAAATATTCGGTCAGGGCGATCTTGTCGCGCACCGCCCCGCCCAAGAGCAGCGACAGGGGCGCGCCCTCGGTCTTGCCGCGCGCGTCCCACATCGCCATCTCGATCCCGCCGAACACCCGGCGTGAAGCGGCGACATTGCCCCAGGGCGTATAGGCCATGCCGGGCACGACCCGCCCCTCGGCCGTGGTGATCGCCCGCACATCCAGCCCGATCAGGCGCTGGCCTGCGACAATGACATCGGCCGCGCGGTTGCCATCGGCGCATTCGCCAAGACCGGTCACGCCATCCTCGGTGACCAGTTCGACGATGGTCTTGGTCAGGCTGGCGATAGAGCCATAGCTGAACCGGTAAGGGGCCCGCAGCGGGATGTTGACCGGGGTGGCGCGGATCTCGCGGATCTTCATGATGCGGCCCGGAAGGCATCGATTCTGGCGCGCACATCCGGCGGCCAGGACACGGCCTTGGGGCCCTGCACAAAGGCCTGGGTCATGTGCACGGTCAAGCGGTTGTGGTCCGTCCAGGCCGTGATCAGAAAGGTCATCGACGACCGGCCCAGCCGTTCCACCTGCAAACGAAAGTCCAGCACGTCGCCCAGGCGTGCGGGGGCGTGGAAATCGGTTTCCATCCGCACCGTCGGCACGCCCTGGCCCGCCGCCATCATCCCGGCATAGCCGAGCCCGCCCACATCCTTGTGAAAATTCTCGGCCACCGAGGAGACCATTTCGTAAAAGCGCGGGAAGAAGACGATCCCGGCGGGGTCGCAATGGTTGAACTCGATCTGGATCTGGCGGTGATAGATCATGGTTTGCCTTTACCTTTGCCGGACAGGTGACAGGGCAGGGAAATTGTTAGGTGGCACGATTTGCAATTCCCTTCAAGCTTGAAACGCTTTAGCCATGGCGAAAGGAGAACGCCCATGTCGGAAAGCTATTTCCTCTATCACTCGATCGGCCAATATCCCGGCAAGGCCGGCGATCTGGCAGCGGCCATGGCCGAATTCGCGGTGGTCTGGGGGACGGGGGATGACGGGCAATGGGCCTATGTGCTGGACCGCAGGCAAAGGTTCATCGACCGCTGGCGCGGGATCCTGAACGCCGGGCCGGGGTCGGTGACCACGTTCGAGAATGTCACCTCGGGATTTCACGCCTTACTGACGGCGCTGCCGCCGGGGCATTTGCGGGGCCGCACGGTCCTGGTCGGCGCGGATTGTTTCCCCTCGAACCACTTCCTTTTGACCGCCTTGGCCGAGGGTCTGGGTTTCAGCTTGCGCACCGTGCCGCTGCGTCAGGGTGCTGCCCATGTCGAGGATGAGGATTTTCTGGAGGCGATGACGCCGGATGTGGGGCTGGTGCTGCTGACCTGGGTCAGTTCCACCACATCGCACCGCATTGCCCTGCGTCCGATGGTGGCGCGGGCAAGGACCATGGGCGCACTGGTGGGTGTGGATATCACGCAAGCGGCCGGGCTGATCCCGTTTGACGTGGCTTCGCCAGAGGTGGATTTCGCGGTCTCGACCAGCCTGAAATGGATGTGCGGCACGCCGGGGGCGGGGGTGCTGTACGTCGCGCCGCGCCTGATCGCGCATTGCGCCCCGCCGCTGCGCGGCTGGTTCAGCCAACCCGACCCGTTCAACTGGGACATCACCAAATTCGCCTATGCGCCCGATATCCGCCGGTTCGACAATGGCACGCCTGCCGTCGTGGCGGCACTGGCCAGCCTGCCGGCACTGGATTGGCACGCGGGGCAGGATCTGGCTGCGCTTTTGGCGCATAACCGGGCGTTGTCGGCGCGGATCATCGACGGGATGGACGGGATGGGCTTGCCGCTTGTCTCGCCAAGCGATCCGGAACGACGCGGCGGATCGGTGATGCTGCGCCTGCCCGATGCCAGGCCAGCCGCGCATGTGGTGGCGGCGCTAAGGGCGCAGGGGATTGCCACTGATGCGCGGGGGCAGACCTTGCGGCTGTCGCCGGGGGCCGTGACGACCATGGCTGGGGTCGAGCGGTTGATCGGGGCCTTGGCGCTGCTGGTGCGCTGAGGCGGGAAAATTTTTCGGCGAAAATTTTTCGGCGGCCGGGCAAGCGCCTGGCGCTATTTGCCCTTTGGGTCGTGGCGTTCGACGAAATCGATCATCTTGGGCAAAAGGTGCTTCTGGTCATAGCGTTTCAGCGCCGTTTCGCGGGCCGCCTGGCGGATCAGCATGAACTTTTCGGGTTTGGCCAGCGCCTCGGTCAGCTTGGCCGACCAGCCCTCGACATCCAGAAAATCGACAAGGCTGCCGTTGACCCCGTCCTTGATGACCTCTTCGACCGGGGCGGTGCGGCTGCCTATCACATGGGCCCCGGCAGACATGGCCTCGATCATCGACCAGGACAGAACGAAGGGATAGGTCAGATAGGCATGGGCCCGGCTGATCTGCATAAGGGCGGTGAACTGGTCATAAGGGATCTTGCCCAGAAAATGGACGCGGGACATGTCCAGCTGGTCCTTGACCTGGTTCAGGATCACGTCCTTCCAGCCTTTTTGGTCCTTGGGCGCCGAGCCATAGCTGACCTCGTCACCGCCGACGATCAGCACCTGCGCCTCGGGCCGCGCCTGCATCACGGCGGGCAGGGCGCGCATGAAGATGTGATAGCCGCGGTAAGGTTCCAGATTGCGGTTCACAAAGGTCAGAACCTCGTCCCCCGGGTGCAGGACACGGCCGTTCGGCAGGGTCAGGCTGGCATTCGGATTGGGTGCCATCACCTCGGTATTCACCCCGTCGTGGATGACATCGAGCATCTTGCGCAACGGGGCAGGATAGGTCGAGGCTTGCCATTCGGTGGGCGACAGGCCGGCATCGGCATGAAGCAGCGCCTGGCCCAAATGGCCGGCGCGGCCCTGGGCGATCATGACCTGATCGAAGCTGGGTTTGGAAAATTCGGGGTCGAAGCCCACATCCGCGCCGCGCCCGCGATAATAGAATTCGGCATAGATCAACAGCTTGGCCTCGGGCCAGACCTCTTTCAGAAACAGCGTCTCGCCCCAGCCGGAATGGCCAAAGATCACATCGGGCACATAGTTTTTCTGCTGGCGCAGTTGCAGCGCGGCGCGGGCCACGGTCACGCCACGGTCGGACATCTGGATATAGTTGCGCCCCAGACGCGTCGCGACCGGGTCCACCTTTTGCGCCTCGTGCTTGTATTTCATCACGGGGATCGCGCTGTCGCGGGTATTGGCGAAATCGGTCAGCGCCAGGCAGTCGTGGCCGCGTTTCTTCAGTTCCGGGGCCAGATACAGAAACTGACCGGGGAAATTCTGGTGCACAAACAGGATCTTCACGCATGTCCCCCAAAGGCCGCTGCCAACAGCGTTCTTGTATAGTCCTGGGTCGGATTGGCAAAGATCGCCTCGGCGCTGCCGGCTTCGACCACGTCACCCTGTTGCATCACCATCACTTTATGGGCAAGGGCGCGCACCACCCGAAGATCATGGCTGATAAAGACATAGGCCAACCCCTGCTTGACCTGAAGGTCGCGCAAAAGTTCGACGATCTGAACCTGCACAGTCATGTCCAGCGCCGAGGTGGGCTCGTCCAGCACCACCAGCTTGGGCCGCAGGATCATGGCGCGGGCAATGGCGATGCGCTGCTTTTGACCGCCGGAAAACTCATGCGGGTAGCGGCCCATCGTGGCGGGGTCGAGGCCGACTTCCTCCATGATCTCGGCCACCATGCTTTGACGGTCCCGGCCCGGATCCAGGCCATGCACGCCGA
>JAYSWK010000341.1:0-1636 GCA_043718085.1 Rhodobacterales bacterium | reverse complement strand
GCAATTGTGACAGCACCAAAGCTTGTGAACCAAATTGACCCAAGGGTCAGTCCAAACAACACTCCGGCGCCGACACCTAACCCAACCATCCCGAGCGCGCACTTCCCGGAGTTCAAGAGTATCCAAGTCGCCAATTTTGAAGGCGAAAACGCGATTCCCATATTTACCATCAATGCGCCACCCCCGCCGCCACGCTTTCGTCAATGAAGCGGCCCTCCCTAAAACGGTCCATGCCGAACGCCGCCGCCAGCGGCCCCGGCTCGCCCTTGGCCATCAGTTCGGCCATCGCCCAGCCCGAGCCCGGAATGGCCTTGAAGCCGCCCGTCCCCCAGCCGCAGTTGATGAAACAATTGCCGAGCGGCGTCTTGGAAATCAAAGGCGAGCGGTCGCCCGTCATGTCGACGATCCCACCCCATTGGCGCAGCATCTTCAGCCGCGAGATCATCGGGAAGGTCTCGATCAGCGCCCGCAGCGTTTCCTCGATATGGTGGAACGAGCCGCGCTGGGTGAAGTTGTTGAACCCGTCCGTGCCGCCGCCGATCACCATTTCGCCCTTGTCGGACTGGCTCATGTAGCCGTGCACGGTGTTGGCCATCACCACCACATTCATGCAGGGTTTGATCGGCTCGGATACCAATGCCTGCAGGGCCACCGCCTCGATCGGCAGCCGGAACCCGGCCATCTCGGCGACCTGCCCGGAATGCCCGGCGACCACCACACCCAGCTTCTTGCAGCCGATATAGCCTTTCGAGGTTTCAACCCCCTCGACCTGACCACCTGAAGAACGAACGCCAACAACCTCGCATTGCTGGATAATATCCATCCCCATGGCCGAGCACGCCCGCGCATAAGCCCAGGCCACGGCATCATGCCGCCCCGTGCCGCCGCGCGGCTGCCATAGCGCGCCCAGAACCGGATAGCGCGGCCCGTCGATGTTCAGGATCGGGCACAGCTCCTTAACCCGGGCCGGGGTGATGAACTCGGTCACCACACCTTGCAACGCATTGGCATGGGCCGTGCGCAGATAGCCGCGCACCTCGTGATGGGTCTGGGCCAGCATCATCACGCCCCGGGGCGAGAACATGACGTTGTAGTTCAGATCCTGGCTCATCGTCTCGTAAAGCGAGCGGGCCTTTTCATAGATCGCCGCCGACGGGTCCTGCAGATAGTTCGACCGGATGATCGTCGTATTGCGCCCGGTGTTGCCGCCGCCCAGCCAGCCCTTTTCGATCACCGCCACATTGGTGATCCCGTGATTCTTGCCCAGATAATAGGCCGTGGCCAACCCATGCCCGCCCGCCCCGACGATGATCGCATCGTACGAGGCTTTCGGCGTGGGTGAGGCCCAGGCCTTTTCCCAGCCCATGTGATAGGACAGGGCTTCACGCGCCAAAGCAAAGACGGAATAGCGTTTCATGGGGGCGCCCTTTCGGGGTTGGAATGCTGGATTACAGATGGCAGCACCCCGGCATATATCCACCCTCGCCAGCGGCACAATCGGGAAAATTGCGACATGGCCGCCGCCCTTTGCCAAGAAGTGGCCGCCCTTTGCCAAGAAGTGGCCGCCCTTTGCCAAGAAGTGGCCGCCCTTTGCCAAGAAGTGACTGGCCGGCCCTTTTGCCGCGCCCCGGAAGTG
>JAYSWK010000035.1:0-2457 GCA_043718085.1 Rhodobacterales bacterium | reverse complement strand
TCGACAGCAGGCGGCACTGCGCGCCCACCGACAGCTTGGGATGGGGCCGTTCGATCATGCCCCGCCTCACTTCCCGGTCCAGGGCTTGAGCTTTCGTGACAAAAAATCGTTGGCGATGGCCAGCTCTAAGATCTTGGCATGCAGGTCACGGACTGTTTCCTCGGCAATCTCGGCGGTGGCCGCAGCCTGACCACCACGCTCGAAAATCCCCGCAGCACCTTCGAGAAGTGCCTTCTTCCATTGGTGAATCATCGTCGCCTATCGGTGTTTGCAGGGAAAACATCTGTCGGTACCAGATGGACCTCATAAGCGGCCGCCAATTCCGACACCGTGCGCTCGCCCTTCAGCGCCTCCAGCGCAACGCGGGCCTTGAAAGCTGCGTCATGGTTCCTGCGTTCCGACATGTTCTGATCTCCTCGAATTGGGAATCAGCAGACCTCAGATCGTAGCTTCCGTCACTGTCCGATTTTCGGGGAGTAGCTCAGTTTAAATTGGTGAAAATGTGGTTAACGAAAATCTTCAAGCAATTGATTATGCAAGGTAAATTGTCGAGTCTCAACTTGCGACACTACCCCCTCAGGCGTGGATCGCCCCCAGACCACAGGCCAGCGCCGCCTCGCGCACGGCTTCGGAATAGGTGGGATGGGCGTGGCAGGTCAGGGCGAGGTCCTGGGCGGATGCGCCAAATTCCATCGCCACGCAAACCTCGTGGATCAGATCGCCCGCGCCCGGCCCGATGATGTGGCAGCCCAGGATGCGGTCGGTCTCGGCATCGGCCAGCAGTTTGACAAAGCCTTCGGCCTGAAACACCGCCTTGGCGCGGGCATTGCCCATGAAGGGAAACTTGCCGACCTTGTAGGTGCGGCCGACCTCTTTCAGCTGCTCCTCTGTGGCCCCGACCGAGGAAACTTCGGGCGAGGTATAGACCACTCCGGGGATGACGCCGTAGTTCACATGGCCCGCGCGGCCGGCCACGATCTCGGCCAAAGCCATGCCCTCATCCTCGGCCTTGTGGGCCAGCATGGGGCCGGTGATAGCGTCGCCTATGGCGTAAAGACCGGGGATGTTGGTGGCGAAATGGCTGTCGGTCTTGATCTGTCCGCGCGGCAGCATTGCGACACCCAAAGCCTCGAGCCCCAGACCTGCGGTGAAGGGTTTGCGCCCGGTGGCGACCAGCACGACATCGGCGTCCAGGCTGGCCTCGGCGTCGTTCCTGCGCAGTTTATAGGTGACCTTGGCCACTTTTCCGACAACTGCCACGCCTTGCACCGCAGCGCCGAGGATGAATTTGAACCCCTGTTTTTTAAGGATGCGTTCAAAGCTTTTGGCAACCTCGGCATCCATGCCGGGGGTGATCGCGTCGAGATATTCCACCACGGTGACCTGCGTGCCAAGCCGGGCATAGACCGAGCCCATTTCCAGCCCGATCACGCCCGCGCCGATCACAACCATCGACTTTGGCACCGCGTCCAGTTCCAGCGCCCCGGTCGAGGTGACGACGATCTTTTCATCCACGGTGACACCGGGCAGGGCCGAGGGTTCAGAGCCGGTCGCAAGAACGATATGGCGGGCCGTGTGAACCTCGTCGCCGATTTTCACCTGGCCTGCGGCGGGGATGGTCGCCCAGCCCTTGAGCCAGGTGACCTTGTTCTTCTTGAACAGAAACTCGATCCCCTTGGTGTTGCCGTTCACCACGTCCTGCTTGTAGGCCTGCATCCTGGCCCAATCGACGGTGGGCGCGCCGCCCATCAGGCCCATCTTTTCGAAATTCTCATGCACCTCGTGCAGGGAATGGGTGGCGTGCAACAGCGCCTTGGACGGAATGCAGCCGACATTCAGGCAGGTGCCGCCCAAAGTCTCGCGTCCTTCGACACAGGCGACGTTCAGGCCAAGCTGGGCCGCATGGATCGCGCAGACATAGCCGCCGGGGCCGCCGCCAATGACGATTGCATCAAACTCTGCCATCTCGGTCTCCTGCATGCGGTTGAGGCTGTTTAGCCCGCGTGATCTGGAATGTCTAACCTCAGGTTACGAAGAAATGATGGATGTCAGATCAGGGCGGCCAGGATCATCACCAGGCTTGCCCCATATCCAAGGCCCCAGATCGCCGAGCGCCACGGGGTCCAGCCGAACCAGTAGGCGGGGATGTAAAGCACGCGGGCGGCCAGAAACACCCAGGCGCATGTAACGGTCAAGGGCGAGGACTGGCCGCCGAGAGTCACGACGACGACGGCGATTGTAAAGGTGATCAGCGCCTCGAACGAGTTGTTCAGCGCCCGCTGCATCCGGGCCGTGGTCAGCGACATCTGTTTGCCGGGCGGTCGGTCACGCGGGCTGGAGGTGTAGCCTGTGCCCAGTTCCAGATTGGCGGGCACGGCGAACAAGGCAAGAAGCGCGGCCTGCAAAAGGCCCGAAAGGGCCAGCGCAGTCAGTTCCGGGGTCATGGTGGCGGGCACG
>JAYSWK010000340.1:0-4183 GCA_043718085.1 Rhodobacterales bacterium | reverse complement strand
GCTGCACATTCAGCGCCTGCGTCATCAGCCCCACGATCGACGGCTGACTGATCGTCTGCCCGCAAGAGATCGGCAAGGGCATGTCCTCATAGGCGCGTTCGGCGAAAAGGCCGCGCACGAAATCGCCGCGCGCAGTGCGCTCCATCGCCGTCAGAACCCGGCCATCGGTGACCCCGCGTGACCGCAGCGCATACAAAAAGCGCATCTTGCGTTCCGCCAGGTCTTCGCCCGCCGCCAATGGCCCGTCCGGGGGGTCCAGCGGCTCTGGCCCGGTCATGCCAGGGCCTTGGCCAGGTCGGCCAACCTGTCATGGGCCGTCAGATCGGCCCGCAGGGGTGTGACCGAGATATAGCCCTCGATATTGGCCGTCACATCGGTTCCGGGCAAGGTCGGTCGTCCCTGCTCACCACCCTTGATCCACAGAAACTGCCGCCCCGAGGGCGAGACATGCGGCTCCAGCGTGAAGGCGGTGTAGCGGCGAAACCCTTGCGATGTCACGCGCGTGCCCAGGACGCCACGGGCCGGGACGGGCGGGAAATTCACGTTGTAAAACAACCGGTAATCCGCCTGATCCCAGATCCCGTGATCCAGCAATTTGCGCACCATGGCGGCCCCATGGGCCACCGACGCCTCGAATGGATCTTCCAGCTTGCCATTGCCCGGCCCGAAGAACTGGCTTAGCGCAATCGCCTTGATCCCATGCAGCGCCGCCTCCATCGCCGCACCGATCGTGCCCGAGTAAAGGACGTTTTCGCCCGCATTGTTGCCCCGGTTGACCCCGGACAGGACCAGATCGGGTGGCGCGTCCTTCATCACATGGAAAAGCCCGGCCAGCACGCAATCGGCGGGCGAGCCTTCGGCGGCAAAACGGCGCGGCCCAAGCTCGGCAATCATCGTGGGATGGGTATAAGAGATGCAATGGCCCACACCCGACTGCTCGAACGCCGGGGCGACGGTCCAGACCTCGCCCCCGGGGCCGGCAATGGCGCGGGCGATGCCTTCCAGAACCACAAGGCCAGCCGCGTTGATCCCGTCGTCATTGGTGATGAGAATGCGCATTCGGTCCCCTTTTGTCCCTCATAGATCAGGGGGCGAACCCAGGCAAGTGTCCGGGCGGGACCGGTCGATCAGGGGTGCAAACCTGTCACCAGTTCGGCTGATCGGGCACCCCGTCAGGCTCGTCCTGCGGCAGATCATCGGGATCGGGCGGCGGGATCGTGTCGGGCCAATCCTCCGGTATCTCATCCGGCCCATCCGGGGGCATTTCGGGCGGCAGCTGGGGCGGGTCACGCGGGGGCAGGGCGGCAAGTGTCGGGTTTGTCATGGCGGCACACTCCTTGATCCTGACAGCATGACACGCGCTGCACGGACGCCGCGTTGCTTTGGATCAAGCCCCAGGTGGACGTGGCGCGGAGCTTGCGCTAAACGTGCCGCGCGTCAGGCAGGAAAGCAGCACATCCATGGGTGCCAACACAACACAAGCGCAAGGTGGCCCCCATCGTCTGTCGGTCGCCCCGATGATGGACTGGACCGACCGCCATTGCCGCTATTTTCACCGCCAGATGTCACGGCGCGCGATGCTTTTTACCGAAATGGTCACCGCCCCCGCCGTGATCCATGGGCCGCGCGACCGGCTTTTGGGCTTTGGCGCGGCTGAACATCCCGTGGCCCTGCAACTGGGCGGCTCGGACCCGGCCGAACTGGCCCAGGCCGTGCGCATCGCCGCACCTTACGGCTATGACGAGATCAACCTCAACGTCGGCTGCCCCTCGGACCGGGTGCAATCGGGCTGCTTTGGGGCCGTTCTGATGGAACGCCCCGCCCTGGTCGCAGATTGCGTCGCGGCCATGACCCGCGAAAGCCCCGTGCCCGTGACGGTAAAGTGCCGCATCGGGGTCGATGACCAGGACCCAGAAATGGTGCTGCCCGATTTCATCGAAAAGGTGTCCGCAGCCGGGGTCAGCCATTTCATCATCCATGCCCGCAAGGCCTGGCTCAAGGGCCTCAGCCCCAAGGAAAACCGCGAGGTCCCGCCCCTTGACTATGCCCTTGTCCACCGCATCAAAGCGGCCTTTCCGCATCTGACGATCTGCATCAATGGCGGCATCACCACGCTGGAACAGGCCAAAACCCTGCTGGATCAAGGGCTTGATGGGGTGATGATCGGCCGCACCGCCTATCATGACCCGGCCCATGCCCTGATCGGTGCCGATGCGCTGTGGGGCGACGACTTTGCCCCCGATGCCTTTGACGTGGTGGACGCGATGCGCCCCTATATCGCCGACCATCTGGCCGCGGGCGGGCGTTTGCATCAGATCACCCGCCACATGCTTGGCCTTTTTCAAACCCGCCCCGGTGCCCGCAACTGGCGGCGCGTGTTGTCCGAAGGCAGCGGCGGCGGGATCGAGGTTCTGGATCACGCTTTGGCCCAGGTTCAAGCCGCACTTGTCTCGGCCGCCTGAGCCGGCCGCATTCCCAAACCCGTCCTTCCGCGCTATGCCGGGCCAAAGACAGGAGATCCCATGCCCGATCTGACAACGCTTCTGCCGCTTTTGACCATGCTTTTGGTAATCGGGGCGGCCACGGGGGTCATTGCCGGGCTTTTGGGCGTGGGCGGCGGCATCGTGCTGGTGCCCGCCTTCTTTTACACCTTTTCCGTGCTGGGTTTTGGCGGCAGCCATTTGATGCAGGTCTGCATCGGCACATCGGCGGCCACCATTGTCGTGACCTCGGCCCGCTCGGTCCTGCTCCACAACCGCAAAGGGGCGGTCGATTGGCAGATACTGCGCGACTGGGCGCCCTTTCTGGTTCTGGGATCGGTCGCCGGAGTGGCCGTGGCCTCGGTTTTGCACACAACTGCCTTGCAGGCCGTCTTTGGCGTGCTTGCGGGCCTCGCCGGGCTTTACATGGCCTTTGGCCGCGCCGAATGGCGGCTCGGGGCCAAGATGCCGGAAAACCCGCTGCGGGCGGTTCAGGCCACGCTCCTGGCCCTGTTCTCGACTCTGATGGGCATTGGCGGCGGCACATTCGGCGTGCCCTTGCTCAGCCTTTATGCCCTGCCCATCCACCGCGCCGTGGCCACGGCGTCGGGCTTTGGCATCCTGATCTCGGTGCCGTCGCTGGCAGGCTTTCTGATGCTGGATGTCCCTGATGCCCCGCCTTTCAGCATAGGTGCCGTGAACCTGCCCGCTTTTGCCGTGATCATCCCCATGACCCTGCTGACCACACCTTACGGCGTGCGGTTGGCCCATGCGATGGACCCCAAACCGCTGAAACGTGCCTTTGCCGTGTTCATCACCCTGGTGGCGCTGAACATGCTGCGCAAGGTCGCAGGCTGGTAGGGCGGGGTTTACCCCTGCTTGGCCCAAGGGCTGCAAGATCGCTGCGACGGCACCGATTATCACCCCGCGCGCAAGGCCTCGATCACCGTGGCAATGTCGCGGTGGCCATGACCAAGGGCGATGGTACGGCGGAACAGACTGGCGATCAGATCTAGAATCTCGCGGTTGATTTGGGCGTCGCGCGCATGGGCGATGATCTTGTCAAGGGCGGCGCTCCACACCTCCAGGGTGGCACCGGGGTTGTCGAAGTCGGCCGCGTGGATGCGCCAGGCCAGATCGGTGGCCAGATCGCCGGGCAACAGGATCGCGGCGAATTCATCGACGCCAATCCCCTCGGCCTGACAGACCCGGGCCCCCTGCAGGACGCCTAGATAGCTGGACAATTCGTGCGTCAGAAGCGCCATGTTCAGCGCCGCCGCTGCGCCGGCCGCTTCGCCGACATGGCGAAGATCGCCGCCAAGGCAGTCCAGCAGCGGCTTGCAGGACCGGTAAAGGCCGGCAGGTCCGGCAAACAGGATACGCGCGTCAGCCCGGCCAATGCCCTCGGGATAGGGCAGGATCGCACCGACCAGCACCTTCACGCCACAGGCGTCAAGCCAGCTCGCCTGATCCCGCGCCTCGCCCGGAGTGCCGGTGCTCAACTGCACCAGCACGCGCCCCGCGAGCGGCTCCAGCATCTCCGCCTCTTCGATCAGGCGGCGGGTGGCGGCGTAATCATCGATGCAGATCACCGTGATCGGGCTGGCGCCAGCCGCCTTCGCGGGTGAAGGCGCGGCTTTTGCCCCCAAGGCAAGCAGCGGCTCCACCCTCGCCGCCGTTCGGTTCCAGACAGTCACCGACTG
>JAYSWK010000339.1:0-4184 GCA_043718085.1 Rhodobacterales bacterium | reverse complement strand
GACGCGGCCGCACAGATCGGCACCCTGTATGCGGGGAAAGACCATTTCGCCCGCCCAACCGGCGCGGCCCTCGCGGCCATACCAGCCCATCCGGGTGTTGACATCCGTCATGTTGACCCCGGCGGCCAGCACCTGCACCAGAACCTCGCCCGGACCGGGGCGTGGCACGGGGATGTCATCGCGCCAGATCAGCACGTCAGGCCCGCCGTGGCCGGTCAATTGCACGCCAGACATGGTCACGGGCAAGGTCATGCGCGGATACGCTCGTTCTTGGCGTCCCACAGGGGCTGGTCGGCCTGGACGGTGGCGGGGTAGCGGGTGCCAAAGATTTCGACCTCGACCTTCGTGCCGGGTTGGTTGACCTCGGTCTTGAGCATGCCAAGGCCGATGCAGGCCCCCACGCGGTGGCCGTAATAGCCCGAAGTCAGCTCGCCCACGATGGTGCCGTCATGCCAGATCGTGGCCATATAGGGCGGGTCCTGTTCGCCTGCGTCGATTACCAGGGTGCAGAAGCGTTTGGAGACGCCGCGCTGCTTTTCGCCCTCTATCGCCGACTTGCCGCGGAAGGCGGGCTTGGTCAGATCGACAAAGCGGTCCAGCCCACCTTGCAGGACCGTGTAATCGGTCGAAAGATCGCCCTTCCAGGTGCGATAGCCCTTTTCGATGCGCAAGGAATTCAGCGCGAACATGCCAAAGGGTTTCAGACCAATGGGCTGGCCTGCCGCCATGATGGCGTCCCAGACACGGGCGGTGTCGGCCAGTTTGGAATGCACCTCCCAGCCCAGTTCACCGGCGAAGGAAACGCGCATCAGCCAGACCTCGACCCCCGCGATATGGGCGGTCTGATGGGTCAACCAACCCTTGGTCAGATCCGCGTCCGAAACCGCTGCCAGGATCGCGCGCGATCTGGGGCCGGTCAGGATATGGGTCGACCAGTTCAGGGTCAGGTCTTGCAGGGCAAGGCCGGGGGCCAGGTGTCTTTGCAGCCATTCCTTGTCATGGCTTTGCGCCGTGGCGGCGGTGATGAGCAGGATCTCATCCTCGGCCAGTCGGGCGACGGACATTTCGGTGATGATGCGACCCTTGTCATCGGCGAAATAGGCCAGGCCAAGGCGGCCGACCGAGGGCAGTTTGCCGGTGATCTGCAAGGACAGCCATTCCGCAGCCCCCGCCCCCGAAAGATGGAAGCGCGAGAAACCGGGCAAATCCAGAATGCCTGCGGCATCGCGCACCGCCGCGCATTCCGCCTTGACCGCGTCAAACCAGGGTCCCTTGCGGTCCCAGATGCGCTGGGCATCCTCGGATGTGTCATCGCCGGGAAGGGCATACCACAAAGCGCGTTCCCAGCCATTGTAGGGGCCGAATTGACCGCCCAAAGCCTGGGTGCGGGAATGGACGGCGGACAGTTTCTTGTCGCGGCCTTCGGGCCACACGTGGTGGGGGAAGTGCATGGCATATTCGTGGCCATAGACCTCCATCCCCTTTTTCACGCAATATTCCGGGTCCTCGAACCCGGTAAAGCGGCGGGGATCGCAGGACCACATGTCCCATTCCGTCGCCCCTTCGGTCACCCATTCGGCCAGAACCTTGCCCGCGCCGCCAGCCTGACAGATGCCAAAGGTAAAGACGCAAGCCTCATAGGCATTGGGCACGCCCGGCATCGGGCCGATCAGCGGGTTGCCATCGGGCGTATAAGGGATGGGGCCGTTGATCACTTTGCTGAGGCCCGCCTGTGCCAGCAGGGGCACACGCGCCATGGCGTCGTTGATGTGCCATTCCAGACGTTCCAGATCATCGGGGAAAAGCTGGAAGCTGAAATCCTGCGGAAACGGATCGTCAGGTGTCGCCCAATGGGCGCGGCAGTTGCCCTCGTATGGGCCCAGGTTGAAGCCGTTCTTTTCCTGACGCAGGTAGTAAGAGCTGTCGACGTCGCGCAGCAAAGGCAGCTTGTGGCCGGATTTTGCCGTCCAGTCAGCCAGTTCCGGCACGGTGTCAAACAGCATGTACTGGTGGCTCATCACCATCATCGGCAGGTCGCGGCCAAACCATTTGCCGACCTCGCGGGCGTAGTAACCGGCGGCATTGACCACGATCTCGCAGCGGATGTCGCCCTTGGGGGTCGAGACGACCCATGCGTCGCCCTCGCGCCGCACGCCGGTCGCAGGACAGAACCGTTCGATCCGCGCCCCCATCTGGCGGGCACCCTTGGCCAGGGCCTGGGTCAATTGTGCGGGGTCGATGTCGCCATCATAGGGGTCGTGCAAGGCGCCGGAAAGGTCATGGGTTTCGACGAATGGATAGACGCGCTTGATGTCGTCGGGCGTCAGGATGTTCAGATCCATCCCCTGATACCGGCCCATCCCCACGACGCGCTGGAATTCCTGCAACCGTTCGCGGCTGTGGCCCAGCCGCACCGACCCGGTGACATGGTAATTCATCGGATAATCGACCTCGGCGCCCAAGCCTCGGTAAAGGCTGGCCGAATAGCGTTGCATGTTCATGATCGACCACGAGGCCGAGAAGGTTGGCACATTGCCCGCCGCATGCCAGGTCGAACCCGCCGTCAGCTCGTTCTTTTCCAACAGGACGCAATCGGTCCAGCCCGCCTTGCACAGATGGTAAAGCGAGGATGCGCCAACGGCCCCCCCGCCTATGATGACAACGCGCGCCTGGGTCGGGAAATCAGCCATGTCCTGGTCCTTTTCGTTCGCGCGAAGTATCCACCTGCCGCCTGCCGCTTTCAATTCATCGCCTTATGTCCTATTGATCGAAAAAATCGATCAGGAGCCGACAAATCGATGCAAATCGAACTTCTTGATACTTTTCTTGATCTGATCGAAACGCGCAGTTTTCACCGCTCGGCCGAACGGTTGCATGTCACGCAATCGACCGTCTCGGCCCGCGTGCAGGCGCTGGAAGCGGCAGTTGGGGCCCGGCTATTCAGCCGATCGCGGGCGGGCACCAACCTTTCAACCGAAGGGCTGCGGTTTGAAGCCCATGCCCGCGCGCTGCGCCACGCCTGGACCGAAGCGCAGCGCGCGGTGGAACCCTCGTCCACTGCGATCACATTGCGCATCGGCATCCAGAACGATCTGGCGGCGGGGCAAATCGGCGAATGGGTGCAGAACTTTCGCCGCGCCCTGCCCGATTGCGCCTTTTACATCGAGCCGGACTATTCCATTCAGATGTGCCGCGATCTGGACCGGGGGGCTTTGGATTTCGCGGTGGTCTATTCGCCGCAAAGTCTGCCAGACCTTCACATCGTCTCGATTGGCGAGGTACGCTACCGTCTGATCAGCAGCGACGGGACAATCCGGGCCGACATCAAGCCAGACAGCTATATTCGCGGCAGTTTTTCGCCGGCCTTTGATACGTCACATGGCCAGGCCATGCCGGAATTCTCAGCGGCCATGCTGGCCTCGGGGCAGAACACGGCGGTCGCGGGTCTGTTGCAGAACATGGGCGGGGCCGCCTTTGTGCTGCAGGAAACGGCGGAACGCCTGGTGGCCAGTGGTACCTTCCGGATGGTCGGGGATGTCGATGCTATCGCACAGCCGATCTATGCCGTCATGCATCTGCGGCACCGCACCAGCCGGATGCACCGCCGTCTGACCCGCATCGTGGCCAAGGAAATCTCGGGGCGCGGAGGAGAAAAGGATTGAACCTGTCAAATTGACCTTTGCAAAATACTCCTGCCGGAGGCTCCCGCCCCCACCAAAGGACGCTCCGCGGGGAGTATTTGGAAAAGGTCAAAGCAGGGTTTGCAAACGGTAGCCCGGCGCATGGGCAAGCCTGACCCAGGTGATGGGCTGAGCTTCGCCCCAGGTGCAACGTTCGGTGATGAACAGGGCCGCCCCTTGCGACACGCCGAGGCAGTCCGCCTCGGTCGCGCTGGCCGTTTCGGCGGAAAAGGCAATGTCGCCGGTGACATAGGACAGGTTGGAGACCAGCCATTCATTGGCGCTGATCCGGGCAAAATCGGGGGGTGGGTCGGGCAGGACCGTGGGGTTCAGCCAGCGATCCTCGAAAACCTGGGGCTGGCCATGGGCAAGATGCAGGCACTGCAAATGCAGCATTGCCTGACCCTGGGAAAGGCCGAGCCGGGCCGCCACGGCAACGGGCGGCTGAACGCGGGTCTGGGTCAGCAGGCGGTAGCCATAGGTCAGGCCGCGCGCTGCCACTTC
>JAYSWK010000338.1:0-1641 GCA_043718085.1 Rhodobacterales bacterium | reverse complement strand
CTTCTTTGCGGTGCCGAAGGTGGTGGAATGAGCAAGCTGAATGAACTGACGATTGCGGATGCAAGGGATGCGCTGCGCAAGGGCGCGACGACGGCAACCGAGCTGACCGACGCCTGCCTTGCCGCCATTGACGGGGCCGGGGTGCTGAACGCCTTTGTTCACCACACGCCCGAGATTGCCCGCGACCGGGCACGCGCCGCCGATCTGCGGATCAAGGCGGGCGACGCGCCAGCGATGTGCGGGATTCCGGTGGGGATCAAGGATTTGTTCTGCACTAAGGGCGTGCCCTCACAGGCCGGGTCGCGAATTTTGGCAGGCTTCTTGCCCGAATACGAATCCACCGTCAGCCAGCAACTGGCCGATGCGGGTGCGGTGATGCTGGGCAAGCTGAACATGGACGAATTCGCCATGGGCTCGTCCAATGAAACCTCATGCTACGGCAATGTGGTAAACCCGTGGCGGCGTGGCAATGACGATACGGCCCTGACGCCGGGCGGGTCTTCGGGCGGGTCGGCGGCGGCGGTGGCGGCGGATCTGTGTCTGGCGGCCACAGGCACCGATACCGGCGGCTCGATCCGCCAGCCTGCGGCGTTTACCGGCATTGTCGGCATCAAGCCAACCTATGGGCGCTGTTCGCGCTGGGGGGTGGTGGCGTTTGCCTCAAGCCTGGATCAGGCGGGGCCAATGACCAAGACCGTGCGCGATGCGGCGATCATGCTGGGCGCCATGTCGGGCCATGACCCGAAAGATTCGACCAGCGCCGACCTTCCGGTGCCGGATTTTGAGGCGGCATTGACCGGCGACATCCGCGGCAAAAAGATCGGCATTCCGCACGAATACCGCATGGACGGTATGCCGGATGAGATCGAGGCTTTGTGGAAGCGCGGCACCGAGATGATGCGTGACGCCGGCGCCGAGATCGTCGATATCAGCCTGCCGCATACAAAGTACGCGCTGCCCGCCTATTATGTGGTGGCCCCCGCCGAGGCATCATCCAACCTCGCGCGTTACGACGGGGTACGGTATGGCCACCGCGCCAAGCTGGCGCAGGGCGACGGCATCACCGAGATGTATGAGAAAACCCGCGCCGAAGGCTTTGGGCCGGAAGTGAAGCGCCGGGTGATGATCGGCACCTATGTGTTGTCGGCAGGGTTCTATGACGCCTATTACAACCGCGCCCGAAAAGTCCGGGCCTTGATCAAGCGCGACTTCGAGCTGGCTTTTTGTGCAGGGGTTGATGCGATCCTGACCCCGGCGACGCCTTCGGCGGCGTTTGGTCTGGGGGAAATGGCCGATGCCGATCCGGTGGCGATGTATCTGAACGATGTTTTCACCGTGACCGTCAACCTTGCGGGCCTTCCGGGAATTGCGGTTCCGACGGGCTTGGACCGTCAGGGTCTGCCGCTTGGATTGCAACTGATCGGACGCCCGTGGGAAGAAGCCGATCTGCTCAATCACGCCTATGTGCTGGAGCAGGCTGCGGGGTTTGTTTCCAAACCCGAAAAATGGTGGTAAGGGCCGCGCAAATGACCCGTCTAAAAGGTTTCCCGATGCGCCCGTTCAATCTGATTTCCGCTTTGGCCGTCCTGGCTGCCTGTGCGCCGCCCCCACATTTGCAGCCGCAAGGCGGAGTGGGTTTTG
>JAYSWK010000337.1:0-4196 GCA_043718085.1 Rhodobacterales bacterium | reverse complement strand
GCAAGATAGAGCAGAAAAAACAACCCTCCCCTCTGACCGCAAGGCCAGGGGGGGTTTCTTTGGGCAAAGGGGGCGAAAATCCTGGATGTCCAACTTTTGGACATCGTGTTTTTTCGTGATTTATCAATGCCTTACCGATTTTTGTTAACCAATTTGAAAGGTTTGACATGGCGGCAAATCACTGGAACCGGCCTGGATGCAAGCCCATGGGCCGCGCACCTGCCATGGTTTTGCCCCGCTTTAGTGCGTGTCGAGTTCAATTGAATTCGCCTTGCACCCCGAACGCGTTTGCAAGAGCAATCGCTGCCTCGGAGTGCAAGGTGAATGCTCGAATCTGGTTGAACGCGACACGCTCTTAACTCGACTCATCCTCGAGGTTCAGCTTCATGTCCAACAGGACCTGCTGCAGGGCAAGCGTCTCGCGCAGCATCCGTTTCGCCTCGTTATTGGTGATCTTGCCGTCCGCAATCGCCTGATTGTATTCCGACATCAGCTGGGCAAATCGCTGGGCCAGCGCAACCACATCCTGATTGACCCCGGTGGACGGGGCCTCTTTCTTGTCCGGATCATAGGCCAAGGTGATGCCGCGCAGATCGGCCAGCGCCGCCGTGACATGCGGGAACTTGGAAGCAGCCTCCAGCTGGGCCACCACATCGATCGGCATGAACCGGTCGCCATGTTCGTCCTGATCCGAATAATATCGTCCGATGGTGGCCTTGCTGCGCCCGGTCAGGGCACAGGCCGCCTCGACACCAACTTCCTTGACCAGCGCCTCGGTGTGCTTCTTCAGATAGGATTCCAGAGACATACTGACTTTCACCGCCCTTATTGGGAAATTTTCTTGTATTTTCCCATTAATCCGACGGCAATCATTTGTCATTCATAAAGGTGCCCCGCGTGTAGGGGACAAGTGACGAGTATCCGGCCCAAAAGCCGGGATGGGTAGGGGTCCGCCGTGCGATAGTCTCGCAAACTTGGCGCGGCGGGCCCGTCACCATGGCTTGAGCACCGCTTGGCCTTGGGCTAATCAGCGCCATGGCCAAGCTGTATTTCCATTACTCGACCATGAACGCGGGCAAATCGACCTCGCTTTTGCAAGCCTCGCATAACTACCGCGAGGGCGGCATGGCGACCTATCTGATGACGGCCCAGTTCGACAACCGCGCCGGGCATGGCCGCATCGCCAGCCGCATCGGCATTGGCGAACCTGCTGATACCTTTGGCAAGAACGAGGATCTGTTCGCCAAGCTGCAAGCCCGCTTTGCCCAGGGGCCGGTGGCCTGCGTGTTCATCGACGAGGCGCAGTTTCTGTCCAAGGACCAGGTCTGGCAATTGGCCCGCGCCGTGGATGATCTGGGCGTGCCGGTCATGGCTTACGGATTGCGTGTCGATTTTCAGGGCAATCTCTTTCCCGGCTCGGCGGCCTTGCTGGCCTGGGCGGACGAGATGCGCGAAGTGCGCACGATCTGCCAATGCGGCAAGAAGGCCACCATGGTGATCCGCCGCGGACCGGACGGGCGCGCACTGAAAGAGGGCGAGCAGGTGATGGTGGGCGGCAATGAAACCTATGTCTCGATGTGCCGCAGACATTGGCGCGAAGCGGTGGGCGACCGCTGAAGCGGGATGGGTTTTGACGCGGCCAAGGCCCCAGCAGACCTGAAGCCGGCCAGGAAGCACCCAGAGGACCGTTTGATCGGGGCTCTGGCAGAGCCCCTATCGGTCCGATTGCCGCAGCGCGCAAGCGCAAGGCAAGGGGGGTGCGTCTTGGACCGAAGGGTGACAAAGGGGACGCGCCTGCCTGAGGGTTGGCGCGGAACGCGCCTGCCCTTGGGGCAGGCAGGCGCGTCCCCGATATGCTTTGGCATATCGGGGGAGGGAAGAATGGTCCGCATCGCGAGCCTGAGCCGTCGATTTGAAACGTTTGCCCCGCGCAGCCCCGCAAAAGTGCCCCAACTTTACCCGTCGCCCCGTGACGCCACCGCGATGATCACCCCGGCCGCGACAATCATGGCCATGCCCAGGATCGACAAGGGGGTCAGCACCTCGCCCCAGATGGCCCAGGACCACAGCGCCGAGGCGGGCAGGATGACATATTCGAACACCGCCACCCTGGTCGCCGCGGCGATCTGATAGGCCCGCACCATCAGCCCCACCGCCAACAGCGATCCTGCCGCCTGCACAAAGGTCCAGAACCAGAAGACTTGCGTCGGCCAGACCGGGCCGCGCTGCAAAAAGCCCTCGGTTCCGGCCACGGGATGCAGGGGTGCCAGGGTCAGCACGATCATGCCCAGGGCACCGATGACCCCAAGGGCCGCGAAAAACCCGGCCAGCAGGGTTTCGGCACTTTCCTGCGGGCACCATTTGCGCGTGGCAATATTGCCCGTGGCATAAAGCGCCCCGGCGATGATGGGCAAAAGTGCCGGCAACGACGCCCCGGCCCAGGCCTCGGGGCCCAAAACCAGAACGGCCCCGGCAAAGCCCAGCACAACGGCGAAGATGCCCAAGGGGGTAATCGCCTCGCCATAGATGAAATGCGAGATCAGAAGCACAAAGATCGGTGCCGTGAACAGGCCCGCGGCGACCAGCGCCACGGGCAGATAGGCCAGGGCGCCAAAATAGATCACCATGGCCAGGCCATGGATGGTCGACCGCGCAACCACAGCGCCCGGATTGACCGGGCGCAACCGCAGACCAAGGGGCACGGCGGCCAGGCCAAGCAGGCTCAGGGCCATCAGGGTCCGCGTGAAGTGGAACTGCCAAAGCCCGGCCGCCTCGGCGATTTCCCGGACAAAGTTGTCGGTGAATCCGATGATCGTGGCATAGACCGCAATGAAAAGGGCGGCCAGCAGGGTGCGGTTCTGGATCATGGGTCCTCGCTGCGGTCTTGGGCAAAGACAAGCCTGTCGCGGTGGGTCCCGCGCGCTGGAAAGCGACATGTCTTGCGCCAAATGCCGGGGGGGGGCGCAATCAGGCGATTTGCCTTTGATCTGGAGAGCCAGATCAAAGGCAAATCGCTTTAATGCGGCCCGCGCGATTGCCCGGCCCGGCCTATGCCGCTAGTCTTGGGTCATGGACCTTTGCACGGACTTGCCCCGATGACCGCAGTCGACAAATACCAAAGGCTGGAATGCACCGGCCTGTGGCGGGCGACGGCATCGGCGCAGTTGCGCGAAGTGGTGGCCGGGTTGCGGGATGCCACTTTGGTCCTGTCCGATCCGCGCACCGGCATGGCGCTGACCCATTGGTCGCTGCCCGCGATCGAACGGATCAATGGCAGCGAGATGCCAGCCCTGTTCACCGCCGGGCGGCTGGACGATGGCGCGCCCGCCGAGACGCTGGAAGTGGGCGACAGCGACATGATTGCCGCTTTGGATACGATCAACACCGCGCTGATCCGTCGGCGCCCGCATCCCGGGCGGTTGCGCGGTGTGATGATTGCGGCGGTGCTGATCCTGGTGGCCGGTCTTGGCATCCTGTGGCTGCCCGGCGCGATGATCCGCCACACGGCGTCGGTCCTGCCCCAGGCAACGCGGGTCCAGATCGGCAAGATGGCACTTTTGGACTTGGCGCGCCTGACCGGCTCGCCCTGTACGGCCGTGCTGGGCAAACGGGCGGGGGCGATCCTGGCGCAGCATCTGTCCAGCGCGGGGATCGGCGAAATAGCCGTGGTGCGCGACGGGGTGGCCACGACCGCCAGCCTGCCGGGCGGGATCGTGGTGCTGGGCCATGCGCTTTTGAACCGCACCGAGGATCCCGAAGTGATTGCGGGCTATGTGCTGGCCGAAGAGGTGCGCGCGGGTCACGAGGATCCGGTGGTCCAGCTTTTGCGCCATGCCGGGCTGATGGCGACATTCCGCCTTTTGACCTCGGGGCAATTGCCGGGCGGGGCGGTGGCGGGCTATGCCGAAACCCTGCTGCAATCCCCCCCTGCCCCGGTCGAAGACGAACGCCTGTTGGAGCGGTTCCGCCAGGTCGGGCTGGCCTCGACCGCCTATGCAAAGGCACTTGATCCCACGGGCGAGGCGGTGCTGGGTCTGATCGAGGCTGATCCCTACAAGGGTCAGTCGCCTTCCCCCATTCTGGAGGACAACGACTGGGTCAGCTTGCAGGGCATTTGCGACCCGTGACCGGGTCGCCCGATTTCGCCAACAGGACTTAGCTTGTCCAGCGTTGCGGGCCGCGCGACAGCTTGCCAC
>JAYSWK010000336.1:0-1646 GCA_043718085.1 Rhodobacterales bacterium | reverse complement strand
TCAGCCGCCCGCGATGAACACCGGCCAGACCGACCAGGATCAGGGCAGCGGTCACGGACCCGGTGATGATCAGCGCTCCCTTCAGAATGGAAGGGCGTGCTGCAAGATCCGCCCAAGGATAAAGGAAAAACCAGGGCACGACCGGGTTCAGTTTGTCCAAACTCTCACGCAGAGCGACGATCACATAAATCGTGGCCAGCATGCTGCCGATGTAGAGGCCGGCTATGAGCCCAAGTGCGATCGCCGCCGGATAGCGCCAGGCGGTCTCAAAGTTTGAAAGCATCATGTGTTTCCTTCAGAGCTCGTGGCCATGATCCCGATCGGCCACGCGCTCGAACTGGCCAAGGTCCGCCGCGCGCTGCTGGCTGCGGGCCAGATCGGCCCAGGGCCCGACGCTGTCATCAAGGCCAAGATCGGCTTCATTCTTCAGCTCATGCGCGACAGCGGCACGGATCGCCGGGTCGCGGACCTGTTCGGCCAGGGGCGCGAGATCGCCATGCAGGACGCGGTCCAGATCTTCGCGGCTGAGGACATCGTGGACCCTGTCTACAATCGCTTCGAGCGCGGGAACTTCCGACAACTTCAGGTGCCGATCTGCCGTCAACAGCTGATCACGCGCTATGGCCTCGGAGAGGTCCGGCGGAAACTCGACCGTCTCCATTGCAACGGAGACGGCCCGCGCGAGATCGCGTTCTGCCTCCAACCAGAGGACTTTGGCTGAGGGATCATCCTGCGATGTCCATGCCGCAAGCTGTCCGTCACTTCGTTCGGCCCCGCTGAATCGCGCGACCATCTCGGCCACCGAAGTGCCGGCGGATGTAAGATCATCTTCGCGCAAGGAGAAAATTGCACTCAACCGTTCGCCAACCTCTTCGCGCACATGGGCGAGGGTTGCGCGTAGGCCCGTGTCCATTGTGTGCCCGTCTGCCGCTCCGTCCTCGAGCCGTGCCAGTGTGGCAAGGGTCGGATGGAAATAGGGATCGTCGTCATGGCTGGCTGTGCTGGCGTGTTCCGCCAAGAGGATGTTCTCCGGGGCGAGCGGCAGCGATGTCCGGGCCTGCTCGGCAAAGCTACGCTCCAGTTCGACACGCTCGGCCGATGGTTCCATGGCGCGAATAGAGTCCCAGGCCTCTGCCGCTGCCGCGATCATTTCGGCGCGGGCGGCCTCAATCCTGGCAGCGGCATCGCCTTCATGGTGGAGCGAGAGATCGGGCATCTGGGGCAGTCCTTGTCTGAGGGCATCGGCGGAGGCACCAAGTGCCTCGGAAAGCCGCGTGAGAAAGCTTTTGGCTGTGCCGGGTTCGCCGGCTGGGCCGGCTGCGATGGCGGCGATCTGGCCGAGTGCGTCGTAATCGCGGGCGAAGTCCTGCAGCGCCTCCAGCCGTCGTGCGCGCTCAGCATCGGACAGGGGTGGCGGGGCAGGTGGTGTGGAAGCGCCTGACGCATGCGCGGCCCGCATCTCGGCATCATGGGCGGCATTTTCGATCAGCCCCCGCGACAGGCGCGAGGTGGCGACAATGTTCAGCCCATGCTCTTGGCTAATCTCAGCATGAAGCTCGCGCATGATGTCGAAGTTCAACTCGGAATAGCGGCAGATCGACAGAAAGCGCCCTTGTTCGATGCCGTGCTTTTCCACCACGAAATGC
>JAYSWK010000335.1:0-4198 GCA_043718085.1 Rhodobacterales bacterium | reverse complement strand
AGTTGGGCGGACTGGTCGGGCGACCACCTGTTCGCGTCAACCGATGCGGGAAATGACACGGTCCAATTGTCTGGTGCCCATGGCGAGGTCTTTCTGGGGGGCGGGGACGATACGCTTTCCGCCTTTGGTTTCGACATGACGGATTCCACGGATCTGATCGTCGAGACCGGCAGCGGACGGGATGTGGTGGCAATGTCGTCAGATAAGGCGAGCCGGATCGCCGTCACGGATTTCGATGTGGCTCTGGACAGGCTTCAGATCTTCGGTGTCGCCCGTCTGCGTGACTTTGACAGCTATGCCAATGCTCCAGAGGGTGTGACGCTGGTTCTGGGAAACCTGACGCTGTTTTTGGAGGGGGTCAGGGCGGGCGATCTGGACGCATCCGTGTTCCTGTCATTTTGATCGGTAGGGGCGTCATCCCGCCAGCGCCCTCAGCGCCCCCGCCAGATCAATCGCGCCATCATAAAGCGCCCTTCCCGAGATGGCGCCAGAGATGGTGCCGGTGTCGCGCAGGGCCAATAGGTCGGCAAGGGAGGAGACGCCGCCGGAGGCGATGACGGGGATGGTCACGGCGCGGGCGAGGGCCTTGGTCGCGGCGATGTTGGGGCCCTGCATGGCGCCGTCGCGGTCGATGTCGGTGTAGATCAGGGCGGCTACGCCGGCGTCCTCGAAGCTGCGGGCGAGGTCGGTGGCGTGGATGGTGGTTTCGGTTGCCCAGCCTTTGGTCGCCACCATGCCCTTGCGGGCGTCGATGCCGACGGCGACCTGGCCGGGGAAGGCTTTCGCCGCCTGTCGCACGAGATCCGGGTTTTCGACGGCGACGGTGCCGAGGATGACGCGGGCGAGGCCCTTGGACAGCCACATCTCGATGGTGGCCATGTCGCGGATGCCGCCGCCCATCTGGGCGGGGATCTTGGTGGCCTTCAATATCGCCTCGATCGCAGCACCGTTCACCGGTTGGCCCGCAAAGGCGCCGTTCAGATCGACAAGATGAAGCCAGCTGCAGCCCGCGTTCTGGAACGACAGCGCCTGGGCCGCGGGGTCGTCGCCGAAGACGGTGGCGGCAGACATCTCGCCCCGCAGAAGGCGGACGCACTGGCCGTCTTTCAGGTCGATGGCGGGGTAAAGGATCATGGCGGGTGCTCCGGACTTGAACGCCTCTTTAGGCAGGGCCCGGGGTACGGGCAAGGGGTGAACCCGACGTCAGGCTTGCCAGACCGCGGCTTTGGCGGAATGATGGGGCAAAGATGGGGAGGATCCATGATGAAGACAGTTCTGGGCGCGCTTGTTTTGACCCTGTGGGCGGGGGCCGCCCTGGCGGGTGATCCGGCCGAGGGGGTCTGGAAGACCTTGCCGGATGACAATGGAAATTTCGGCTATATCGAGATCAAACCCTGTGGCCCGGCCTTGTGTGGCACGCTGATCCAGTCTTTTGACGGGGCAGGCGTGGACATGGAAAGCGAAAATGTCGGCAAGCAGATTGTTTGGGACATGATGCCCGCGGGCGATGGTTACTATGCGGACGGCAAGGTCTGGGCGCCGGATCGGGACAAGACCTACACTGCGAAAATGCAGCTCAGCGGGGAAACGCTTGCGGTTTCGGGCTGCGTTCTGGGCGGGCTGATTTGCCGGGCCTCGGATTGGACGCGGGTGAAGTAGCGGCGGACAGGCCCGATGTCTTTCGGAAAGACATCGCGTCTTATCGATATTTCCTAATGGGTTGACGAATTCCGTCAACCTGGTGGAAAGGATTGTGGCACGAAGGGCAGAGCCACAAATCTCCTGGAAGATCCTGTGCGCGCGCGCCGCAAGATCACTTGCGCGGGCCAAACGGTGGCCAAAGATTGGCCCTTGACCTCAACCGCGCTTGAGATTGCACAAGGGCAAGACGCTTGGGGAATTTGGCATGGACGCGCGGTGGTCTGATCTGTGGTCGAAAGAATGGCGGGCGGCGACGGCGACGGTGGCGCTGGGCGTCGTGCTGTTCGCCTTCAACGCCTTTGTGGTCAGCACCGCCCTGCCGCGGGCGGTGGCCGAGTTTGGCGGCACGCGCTGGCTGGCCTGGGCGACCAGCCTTTACATCATCTGTTCCATCGTCACCGGGCCCTCGGCGGCCCTGGTCATGCACCGGATCGGGGCGCGGTCCATGTTCATGGCGGCGGGTGTGCTGTTCATCCTGGGCACGCTGACGGCTGCGGCCGCCCCGTCGATGGCCTGGCTGCTGGCGGGGCGCGCCTTGCAGGGCGCGTCGGCCGGGTTGATCGAATCGGGGTGTTACGTCTTGATCCCGCGCCTGTTCCCGCCCCGTCTGATCGCGCGGGTCTTTGGCATCGAAGCGGTCGCCTGGGCCGTTGCGGCCTTTGCCGGGCCGGCCCTGGCGGGTGTTTTGTCCGAGGCTTTGTCCTGGCGCTTTGCGCTGTTGGTTGCGGTGCCGATGGCGCTGATCTTCTTGGCCCTGGTGCCCAAGGTCGTCAGCGGCAGAACCGCGCATGAAGGTGCGGTGCCGCGACTGCCAATTGCCGCACTTTTGGGCGTGGGGGGGGGGATGGGGCTGATCGTGCTGTCGGACACCGCCGGGGGCCTGGGGCTGAAACTGGTCACTTTGGCGGTGGGCCTTGGCCTTTTCACCACCGTCATTCGGGCCGATGGGCGCGGGGGGGAACGGCTGGCACCCCGCGGGGCGTTTTCGGTCACGAACCGGATGGGGCTGGGCTTTTGGGTCGCGTTGCTGATGCCTTTGGCCGAGACGGTCGAGGCGGTCTTTCTGGTCTATATGTTGCAGGTTCTGTGGCTGTTCAGCCCGCTGCAGGCCGGGCTCGCCGCGACGGCTCTGGCCCTGTCCTGGAGTGTGACCCAGACGCTGACCGCCCAGATCGGAGGTGACCGGACCTGGCTGGTGAGCGCGGGCGCGGCCATGATGCTGCTGGGGCAGGTCGTGATGTTCGTGGCCTTCTGGCAAGTCAGCGTCGTGACCATGGTGGTGGCTCAGATCATACTGGGCGCCAGTTTCGGGGCCTCTTGGGGCGCGTTGAGCCAGGTGGTCATGGAGGCGGCGGGCCGCGACCGCGACCAGGCTTCGGGTCTGTTGCCTGTGGTGTTTTCGGCCGGATTTGGCATCGGCGCCGCACTGTTCGGCCTGGTCGCGAACGCGTTGGGCTTTGCCACGGCGCAAGGGGATGACTTGCAAAGGGTGATGTTGTGGCTGTTGGCCGCCGGGGCGGCGCTGGCGGTTCTGGCGCTGATCCTGGCCTTGCGGTTGGGCAAGACGAAGGGGCCGCAAGTGATGTAGGGGCCGGGCCGGATCTTGGCTTTGGGGGACTGGCCTTGGTGAGCCCGGGCGCGGGCCGCTGGGTTGGGAAGATGGGCAGGCCGACAAATTCGCCCGGCGAATGTGCCGGCCAATTGCCCATCCTACAAGGGGGAAAGTTAGCAGAAACTGAAATTCCGAAAATCAAGCCATTGATTCAGAACGAATTTCTTTCGCGTCCAGATCTGGACACGTTTGTCAGGGTGCCCAGGTCAGGAAATTTGCGATCAGGCGAAGGCCGGCTTGCTGGCTTTTTTCGGGGTGAAATTGTGTGCCGACCATCGTGTCGCGGCCGATGATGGCTGTGACGTCGCCTGCGTAATCCACATGGGCCAGGCGGTGGGCGGGATCGGTGACGCGAAACTGGTAGGAATGCACGAAATAGGCATGATCGCCGGTCAGGATGCCGGACAGGACCGGATGGGCTTGGTCGATCACCAGGTCGTTCCAGCCCATGTGCGGGACCTTCAGCTTTGGATCCTGTGGCGCTATTTTGACCACTTCGCCCGGCACCCAGCCAAAGCCCGGGGTATCGCGATATTCTCGCCCGACGCTGGCCATCATCTGCATGCCGACGCAGATGCCCAGAAACGGGCGGGCGCGGCGGGTGACGGCCTCTTCAATCGCGTCGAACAGCCCGCCATGCGCGCCAAGGGCGTGACGGCAGGCCGGGAAGGCGCCGTCGCCGGGCAGAACGATCCGGTCGGCGCGGGCGACGTCTTCGGGCCGAGAGGTGACCAGAACCGCACCCGCACCGGTTTCCTGCGCCATGCGTTGAACGGCCTTTTCGGCGGAGTGCAGGTTGCCGCTGTCATAGTCGACGAGGACGGTAAGCATGGCGATGGCGAAGCCTCCGGCGGGAGTATTTGACAAAGGTCAGGCGTCAGAGCG
>JAYSWK010000334.1:0-4206 GCA_043718085.1 Rhodobacterales bacterium | reverse complement strand
AGACAGTTTTACATGAACATGGGGCAAGGCCGCCAAGGCCGCCATGTCCCTGGCCCAATCGGTGAAACCTCCCCCGGCGATGTCGGGCACACCACAGTGATCCAGCACCAGGGGCTGATCGGGGCAGGCCCGGGCCAGGTCCGCGGCAATCGGCAACTGGCGTGCCAGAACGCAGATGTCGAATGCCCGGCCACGCGCACCGATTTTGGTCAGATTTCGCCGAAACGTCGCGGACTGGGACAGTTCATCCGGCATAGCATGCAGGATGCGGCGAAAACCATGCACATGCAGCCCCTCGCACTCGTCGAGCCAAGCGTCGAAACCCGCTTCGTCTTCGGGCCGACACGAGGCGATCTGGCCCAGCAGGCCGTTCTTGCCAACCAGACCCGCCACAAAGCGCGCTTCCGTCTTGTAATCCGCGTCATCGACGCCGGTTTCCATGAAGATCGAACCGGCCACGCCCAGCCCCTCCGTCAGGGCCGTGTAGTCATCCATTGTGAAATCCCCGGTAGCCAGCGACGGGATGCCAGAGGTCCAGCCATAGCCCAGCCGGCCGCGGTAGATCAGGTGAAGATGGGTGTCGATCAAATCCATGGCGTTCTCTTTTTGTGGTCGGTGTCAGGCCGGCAGGCAGGCCGGGCCGATCGGTTCAAAGCTTTTGTAGGTCAGGATGAACTCTTGATGGCCCAGATCCTCGGACTTGCTGCGCTTGCCGGAGGCCAAGGCGATCACCAGATCGAAAATCTCTTGGCCGACCTGTTCCAGCGTGGCTTGGCCGTCCAGCACCCGGCCCGCGTTCACGTCCATATCCTCGGACAGGCGGGCGTACATATGCGGGTTGGCCGCGATCTTGATGACAGGCGCCAAGGCCGAGCCCACGACCGAGCCGCGCCCGGTGACGAACAGGGTGCAATGGGCACCCGAGGCCATCATCTCGACGATCTCGGCATTGTCCGAAATGTTGGGGAAGCCAAAGCGCAACTCGCCATCGGGCACGACGTCCATCAGGTAAAGCCCGCCCTTGGGGGGAATGTCGCCGGGCTTGATCAGGCCCGAAATGGTGGATTGGCCCGATTTCATATAGGCGCCCAAGGATTTCTCCTCGATCGTGGTCAGCCCACCATCGGCATTGCCGCTGGCAAAGCTGCCATAGCCCAGGGTTTCATAGTAGCGCGCCGCCTTCTCGACCGAGGCGCGCAGTTCGGCGGCCAGGGCGGGGGTGGCAGCGCGGGCCGCCATGATGGATTCGCGGCCGATCAACTCGCCGGTCTCTTCAAAGATGCAGGCGGCCCCGGCGGCGACCAGCTTGTCAAAGGCGATGCCGGCGGCGGGGTTTCCGGTGATGCCCGAGGTGCCATCGGACCCGCCGCAGACCGTGCCGACGATCAGTTCGGACACCTGCATGGGCACGGTCGGGGCTTCGGCCAAGGCGGTGATCTGTTCGGCCACCCAAGCGCGGCCTGCGGCGATGGTCGACCTTGTGCCGCCGGTATTCTGGATGACCAGAACCTTGACCGGGCGCCCCGTGGCTTTGACCACGGTTTCGACCTGATGGCGGTTGAAGTTTTCGCAACCCAGGCTGACCAGCAGCACCGCGCCGACATTGGGATGGGTGCAGAGCCGCTCCATCATCTTTTGCGCATAGGGGTTGGGAAAGCAGCCGGGAAAGCCGATGACATGGGCGTTGTCGCGGTCCACCGCAGCCACCTCGCGCGCGACATGGTGGCGCATTCCACAAGGTAGGCCACCGCCACCACATTGCGGATGCCCTTGCGTCCGTCAGACCTTGGCCAGCCTCTCATGCGTCACCTTTGTTCAGGGCGTAGGTGGGGGTATAGTCCGAGATGAGGTTGTGCAGATGGACATGATCGCCCGGCGCGATGGCGCGGCTGGCACGGCCGATGGGGGCGCCGTATTTGATCATCCTGTCGCCTGAGACAACCGCCAGCCGGGCGATTTTATGTCCCAAACCAAGGGCTTGGGGGAAGGACACTGCAATACCTTCGACCATCACCGCCTCACCCGCCGCAATCTGGTCGCGCAGGACATAGACGGTGTCACCGGGTGACAGCAACATCAGGCGGGGGTCGGTCAGTCTGGTCATTCAAAAGACCTCCAGCGTTGCGTTCTCGATCGTGTCGTGGTCCAGCGTAGCGCCAAGGCCGGGGGCTTCGGGCAGGATTGCCATGCCGTCGTGGATCGGCAGGCCGCCGGGCAGGGCAAAGGAAAAGCGGTCCATAGGCCACAAAACCTCGAACCACGCCGAGTTGCGGATAGCGCCGCAGACATGCAGGTTCATCATTTCAAGCGGATGAAAGATGGCGGTGTGGACCTCGCATTGCATGTGGAACGCCTCGGCCAGATGGGCGGTTTTCAGGGTGCCGGTGACGCCGCCAGACCAGCTGACATCGGCGCGCACCGCGTCCACCACGCGGCGGGCGCAATAGTCGGCAAGGGCGTAGGGGCGTTTGGCCAGAACTTCACCGCCGATCACCTGGATGTCGAGCGTGCGGGTCAGTTCGGCCAAGGCGCCCGGCGCCTCGTCCGGCAGGGGTTCTTCCAGCCACAGATAGCCCAAGGATTCCAAGGCGCGGCCAAGGCGCAGGGCCTGATCATAGGTGTAGGGCTGCACGGGGTCGGACATCAGGGCGAAGTCCTCGCCGACAGCCTCGCGCACGGCGCGGTGGATGGCGATATCCTCGCCCAGGGACCGGCCGGGCGGGTGGATCCTGTAGCCGCGCAGACCGGCAGCCTGCACGGCGCGGGCCTCATCCGCATAGGCGGCGGGGTCGTCCAGCACCAGGGATGAGGCGTAGACCGGAACGCGGTCACGCGCGCCGCCGATATAGCGCCACAGGGGTTGGCCTGCGGATTGCGCGGCGATCAGCCACAGGCAGCAATCGACCGGGCCATAGGCATAGGCGGGAAGGTGGTGCCACCAGCGGTCGGCGCGGCGCCAGTCATGCCAGGCGCCTTCGCGGTCCAGCGCGTTGCGGCCCACGAAGAACGGGCGCAGGGATGCGGCGGCGGTGGCTGTGGCCCCTTTGGCCGAGCGGCCTGCAAAGCCCAGCATCGAGGCCTGTTGGCCATCACCTGTGTGCAGGGTGTAAACGACGCATTCCATGTCGCCCGCGCCACCGCGCAGCGAGCCTATGCCGGGAAGGCGATCTGGCAGGCGGCAGGCGCGGATATCGAGGGACGTAATCTGCATCAGAATTTGCCGTGTTTCAGATAGGCGTCTTGTGGGTTCATTCCGTCAAGGATGGCGCGGCGGACAAGGCTTTCTGTGGCCATTGCGGCTGAGGCGCTGGATGCCACTTCGGTCAGGATTTCGGCGGGAATGCAGACCATGCCGTCGCGGTCGCCGTGCAGCCAGTCGCCGGGGCGGATCAGCACGTCGTCGATCAGGATGGGCACATCGGTCGCGGTGGGCAACCAGCAGCCCACCACATCACGGGGGGTATGAAAGGCCCCCCAGCAGGGGAAACCCAAGCGCAGAATAAAGTTGGTGTCGCGCAAGCCGCCATCGGTCACGCAGCCCAGAACGCCCTTGCGGTGCAGGGTTTCGGCAGACAACTCGCCCATCTGCGCCACGATGTGGTTGTGGGGTTGGGCGGCCCAGATATGGCCAGCCGGGGCCTTTGACAGCAGGCCAGTCCATGCCAGCAGGGTTTGATGGGGGTCGGCGGCCTCGTCCATGCGGCCTTCGATGGTGAAGGCGGGGCCGGTCAGGACGCCTTCGGAGTTCAGGGGGCGCAGGCGTTGGGGCAGGGTGAAATTGCGCCGCCCCATGCCGCGCAGCACGTCATGGACGACCGAGGTATAGCAGGATTGCAGGTCAGTCATGGTGGAAAACTTCCTCCATCATCGACCACCACTCGCCTTCCTTGCGGGTGACGAGCGGGTCCTGACAGGGCGTGCAGACCGCCCACCATTCCTGCGTGAGGGGGTCGGCGGCCATCTTTGCCGCATCGGCGGCGAAATCACTGCCCGTATACTCCCAATAGCTGAACAGCAGGTTCTCGGGTTCCTTGAGGTAGATCGAGTAATTGGTGATGCTGCATTCGCTGATCCTGGCCAGAATGTCGGGCCAGACGGCGGCGTGCAGGCGTTTGTAAACCTCGATCTTGTCGGCCTTGAGCCCGATGACCATTCCCATGCGTTGCATCTGTTATCCCCTGTGGTCCGAATGGCTGCCAGCAATGG
>JAYSWK010000333.1:0-1656 GCA_043718085.1 Rhodobacterales bacterium | reverse complement strand
GAAGCCGGGCCGAGGTGCCCTCCCAGGCGCGGGCCATCGAGCGCAGAACCTCGGCCAGCTGGCGGGCGGGATCCTCGGGGAAAGGCTCGTCCATCTCGTGTTCGTAGTGCTGCAAAGCCTCGCGCAGGGCGTCGCTGGTCGGCTGATCGGCCTCGAACACATCGGGGTCAAGGCGGGCGACATGGGTGGCATAGCTTTGCACGAACCGCAGATACAGGGCATCGGCCGCCAGCGTGCCATGGGTCTTGCGCAGGGCGGCATGGCGCGCGGCGTTCATGCCGATGTTCAGGATGGTCGATGGACCGCCCCAATCGGGATTGGCGGGCGAGGGGCGCACCGAAATCAAGGGGTCGGGGCCGAAATGGTTCAAGACAGCAAGCGCGTCGATCTGGGCGCCCGCTGCAATGGCGCGCACGGTCTGGGCCGGCAGGGCCACGGTCAAGGGCACGGGCAGGTCCAGCCGGATCAGGCGTTGCAGGCATTTTGCCCGCCAGCCATGGCTGATCGCATTGATCTGCGACACCTGGGTGACGACCGTGAATTCAAGGGTCGGATCGGTTTTCTGCACTGCGGCGTTCCTTGCTGTGGGCGCAGCATAGGCAGAATTTCGCATCGTGCAAGTTTTGTAGGCAGAGCGGGGGTTTCACACCCCCAAGACGCATTGGTTTCAAGAAACCAATGCGTCCCCCCCGTGGGATATTTATGAACCGATGAAAGGGGTTAGCCTTCGATCTTGGTCAGATCCGCCACGCCCGAACAGATCGCGCGGATGCGGTGCAGAAGGTTCAGGCGGTTGCGGCGGGTGATGGGGTTGTCGGAATTGACCTGAACGGCGGTGAAAAAGGCGTCGATCGGGGCGCGCAGCGCCGCCATGGCCGACATGGCGGCGGCAAAATCTTCGGCTTTCATGGCCGGGGTGATCTGTGCTTCGGCGCGGTCGAGAGCCGTGAACAGGCCGCGCTCGGCGTCGGTTTCGGCGAACTTGATATCCGCGCCAAAGGAGTATTCAACGCCGTCCTTCTGTTCGGCCTGGGTCAGGATGGTGTTGGCGCGTTTGTGGCCTTGCAGCAGGTTCGGCCCGTCCTCGGTTTTCAGGCAGGCGGCCAAGGCTTCGGCGCGTTTGACGAGCAGGGTCAGGTCATCGTTGCCGGGCATGGCAAGGCAGGCGTCGATCAGGTCGTGGCGGATGCCTTGGTCTTTGAGGTAGACCTTGAGGCGGTCGTGGAGGAAGGAGAGGAGGTCTGGAGCGTTTCTAGAAACCATTGCTCCTTCAAATTCAACAAGTGCTTTGCCTGTCGCAATCATGAAAACTCCGCCAGCTTTCTGAGCTTCTAGGCGCCGACGTTCTTCTCCCTGAGCAAGAACACGGTCTTGGTGGGAGTCGAGCATCTTCACAAGTTTCGCCCTCCGCCCATTCCCCAACACCAAGCGAATAACCCCTAACGCCGCCCGGCGCAGCGCAAAGGGATCTTTGCTTCCCGTTGGCTTTTCATCAATCGCCCAAAATCCGGTAAGGGTGTCGATCTTGTCGGCCAAGGCCACGGCTACCGAGACGGGTTCGGTGGGCACTTCGTCTGACGGCCCCAGCGGCGAATAGTGGTCGCGGGCGGCGAGGGCTACGGCTTCGGGCAGGCCAGCTTCGCGGGCGTAGTACAT
>JAYSWK010000332.1:0-4221 GCA_043718085.1 Rhodobacterales bacterium | reverse complement strand
CCACGCCTTGCGCCCCGCGCCCGGAATTGAGGCCATAGTAACAACCCATCAGCGCCACGATGAAACCAAAGACGGCGCCCTTGACCAGTCCCGAACCGATATCCCAGAACTCCAGAAAGTCCGTGGTGTTCTTGAGGTAAGTCGCCGAGTTGAAATCCAGCCGCGTAATGCCGACCAGCCAGCCACCCGCAATGCCGATGCTGTCGCCGACAGCCACCAGCACCGGCACGGCAAGCGTGGCGGCAAGGACGCGGGGCACGGTCAGGTATTTCATCGGATTGGTCGACAGGGTGACAAGGGCATCAACCTGCTCGGTCACCTTCATCGTGCCGATTTCAGCCGCGATCGACGACGCGACACGGGCCGCGACCATCAGGCCACCCAGAACCGGGCCCAGTTCCCGCGCCATGCCGATGGCCACAATCTGGGGCACCACCGCTTCGGCATTGAACCGCGAGCCGCCAGAAAAGATTTGCAGCGCAAGGGCCCCACCGGTGAACAGGGCCGTCATGCCAACCACCGGCAGTGAAAACCAGCCGATCTGCAACAGGCTTTGGGCGAACTCGCGCAGATAAAAGGGCGGCGTCACCATGTGCCGAAAGGTTGCAGCCGCAAAAAACGAAAAGCGGCCCAACGCCGCCAATGCGGCAAGGACAGGGCGGCCGATTGCCGCAAGCAGTCGAAGCACGATCATCGCCGGCTCTCCAGATAGCGGCGTTTCAGGCGCGGGCCGAAACGCACCAGCAATTCGTATGAAATCGTGCCCGCGGTTTCGGCCAACTGGTCAATGCCTTGCATCGGACCCAGCAGGGAAAGGCTTTCGGGCACCGCCTGCAAATGCGTCACGTCGACCGTCATCGTATCCATCGAAACGCGGCCGACAATGGGGCAGGGCTCTTCCCCCGCCCACAGAAGTGCTGCGTTGGACAAGGTGCGCAGAAATCCGTCGGCATAGCCCCCCACGACCGTCGCAATGACCGAGGGTCTTTCGGCAATCCATGTGCAACTGTACCCAACCGGCTCACCCGCCGCGACCAGACGGGTCTGGATGACCGGCAGCGAGATCGAGACGACGCGGGCCGCGCCTTCATAGGGGCGGCCGCCGTAAAGGCCGATTCCGGGACGGGTCAGGTCGAAATGGTAGGCCGGGCCAAGCAAGATACCGCCGGTTGCAGCCAGCGAGCGGGGCAGGCCGGTGCCATCGGTCATGGCGTGGAAATTGGCCAGTTGCAACGCATTCAGTGCATGATCAGCATCGTCCGAACAGGCCAGATGGGACATGACAAGATCAGGCCCGGCGTCCAGGATGAAGGGGGCCGACGCCTCCCATTCGGCTTCTTCCAGCCCAAGGCGATTCATCCCGGTGTCAAGTTGCACACCAAAACCCTGGCCCTGAAGGGTTTCCAGATGGCGGGTGACCTGCTCGATCGAATTCAGCATCGGCGTCAGATCGGCATCGCGGATCAGGGCGGTGTCGCCCGGCATGTGACCGGACAGGACATTGATCTGGGGGCCGGGACCCAGGGCGGTTCGGGCCTCGACGCCTTCTTCGGCGGTGGCCACGAAAAAGCGTCTTGCACCTGCGCGCGCCAGGCATTGGGCGACCGGGCCCGCGCCCAGGCCGTAAGCATCGGCCTTGATCATGCCCGCCGTTTGCACCCCGGAAGCCGAGGCGCGGTCAAGGGCACGCCAGTTGGTGGCGATGGCGTCGAGGTCAATGGAAAGGGTCGGGCTGGCCATGCCGGGGGTTTTGACAGGCGGGTGGGCAGGGTCAAGGGAAATGTTGTAAAGTGATGGCGCGCGCGGCGGTCGGGCCTGCGGTGCCTCGGCCCCCGGCTTGGGGGGCACCAAGGTGAAGCGGCTCTGGTGTCCAGATCTGGACACTTAAGGAAACAGTTTAAAAACAATGGCTTGGCCAATTTCGTTAACCAGATGGCAATATTTGCCATTGGTCGAGAGTTGGCCGCAGTCCGTTCAGCGGCCAATGGCGCGGTCAAGATGGGTGTAGCCACCATCGACAAACAACCACTGGCCCGTCGTATGGGCCGCGCGCGGGGAAAGCGCAAAGACCACGGCGGCGGCGATTTCGCGGTCGGTGGTCATGCGTTGGCCAAGAGGAATGCGAGCGGTGATGGTGGCAAGTTGGGCGGCGGGATCGTCAAAGCTTTTCAGCCAGTCGGCATACATGGGCGTCATCACCTCGGCCGGGATCACGGCATTGACCCGCACCCCCCAGGGGGCGAGGGCGGCAGCCCATTCGCGGGTCAGGCCAAGCTGCGCCGCCTTGGCCGCAACATAGGCCGAGGTCTGGCCTTGCCCGGTCACGGCGGTCTTGGACGAGATGTTCACGACCGCACCGGCAAGCGCCTTGATGTCGTCCTGCACAAGGTGCAGCAGCGTATAGTAATGCATCAGGTTCTGGTCGAGCGAGGCCCGAAAGGCCGCGGGACCCGCCTCCAGCCCCACGCCATCATTGCGCCCGGCATTGTTCACCAGCCCATAGACCCGGCCCCATTTTGCGCGCAGCTCGGCAATGGCGCGGGCGCAGTCTTCATCCTTCGACAGGTCGGCCTGAACCCAGTCGGATTTGGGGCTGAGTGCGGCAAGGCCAGTCAAAAAGCCTGCATCCGGCGCCCTGCGGGCCAGGATCACGGGCACGGCACCCTCTTCGGCCAGCGTGGTCGATATGGCCGCACCAATGCCCGCCCCGCCGCCTGTCACGATGATGACCTTGTCCCGAAGCCCAAGATCCATGGGCGTACTCCCTGCATTTCACTGTAACATCAAACCATTATGCCGCGACGTTAAAAGGTTCTCCCATGATCTCAATAGCCGCTTTCGCTGCCCTGCTGCCACGGGCGCACCAGGTTCGAGAAGCGGGTGAAGCGGCCCTCGAAGGCCAGTTCCACCGTGCCGATCGGGCCATGGCGCTGCTTGCCGATGATCACCTCGGCCTTGCCATGGACCTGTTCCATGATGGTTTGCCACTGGGCCATCTTTTCCAGTTCATGATCGCCGGGCTTTTCGCGTTCCTTGTAATATTCGTCGCGGTAGACAAACATGACCACATCGGCGTCCTGCTCGATCGAGCCGCTTTCGCGCAGATCGCTAAGCTGCGGGCGCTTGTCTTCGCGACTTTCGACCTGACGCGACAACTGCGACAGGGCGATGACCGGGATGTTCAGCTCTTTGGCAATCGCCTTCAGACCCTGGGTGATTTCCGAAACCTCCTGCACCCGGTTCTCCTTCGACGAGCCTTTCAGAAGTTGCAGATAGTCGATGATCAGAACATCCAGCCCCTGGGTGCGTTTCAGACGGCGCGCCCGGGCGGCGACCTGGCTGATCGGCAAGGCCGGGGTGTCGTCGATGAAAAGGGGGCAGCTTTCCAACGCCTTGGCCGCCTCGACAAAGCGGCGGAACTCCTGTTCGGTCATGTCGCCCCGGCGGATCTGTTCGGACGGGACTTCGGACGCTTCGGACAGGATACGGGCCGCCAGCTGTTCGGCGCTCATCTCCAGCGAGAAAAAGCCCACGACACCGCCTTCGACGGCACCCTCGACGCCTTCATGGGTCATGCCGCGCTTGTAGGCCTTGGCGATGTTGAAGGCGATGTTGGTGGCCAGCGAGGTCTTGCCCATCGATGGACGACCGGCCAGGATCAGCAGGTCGGACGGATGCAAGCCGCCCAGTTTCTTGTCCAGATCGACCAGGCCCGTCGAAATACCGGCCAGCCCGCCATCGCGCTGATAGGCGGCATTGGCCATATTCACGGCATCGGTGACCGCTTTGAGAAAGCTTTGAAACCCGCGTTCGGCCACGCCTTGTTCGCCAAGCTGGTAAAGGCGCTGTTCGGCCTCGATGATCTGATCACGCGGCTCGCTGTCAACCTCGACCTTTTGCGCCTTGGCCGAAATGTCGCGCCCCAGGCCGATCAATTCGCGCCGCACGGCAAGGTCATAGATCATCTGGGCATAGTCCCGCGCGGCATAGGCCGAAATGGCAGCACCCGCGAGGCGGACAAGATAGGCCGGACCGCCCAGTTCCTTGAGGCCCGCGTCATCTTCGAAGAAAGGTTTCATCGTGACCGGGCTGACCAGGGCGTTTTTCTGGATGCGGGCCGCGGCGCGTTCAAAGATCCGCATATGGACGGGATCAAAGAAATGCTCGGGCCGCACCAAAGAAGCGATGCGGTCATAGACCTCGTTATTGGTCAGGATGGCG
>JAYSWK010000331.1:0-10632 GCA_043718085.1 Rhodobacterales bacterium | reverse complement strand
TGTCTGGTTTTGATGGAAACACTCTTATCGAAAAACGCGTTCGAGCCTTGGCGAGAGGCAGCGGTTTTCGATTCAACCGGAACCAGACACGCTTTAGCCACTTCCGCGCCCCGTCACACCAGTTCGGCATCCTCGGCCCGCCGTCCCTCGGCCTCAAGGGCGGCTTCCAGACGCACTTTACGGCGGCGGTTTGCCTCGTACCAGATCGCGGCAAACAGGGTCAGCACGATCATGATCAGCGCCAGGGCATTGATCGTCGGCGTGATGCCCGTCCGCACCTTGGAGAACACATAGACCGTCAGCGTATCGGCCCCGCCCCGCGTGAACAGCGTCACGTTGAAATTCTCGATCGATTGAAAGAACGAGATCGCCGCCCCCGCGCCCAAAGCCGGGTAAAGATGCGGCAACAGGATGCGCCGCATCACCTGGGCATGGCTTGCCCCCAGATCCAGCGCCGCCTCCTCTAGCCCCGCATCAAAGCTTTGCAGCCGGGCCAGAACCAGCAGCATCACGAAGGACGCGATATAGCTGACCTGCCCCAGAACCGACAGATGCAGCCCCGATCCGACCGAGAACTGGTTCCAGAACAACAGTGTCGAGATGCCGATGACCACGCCCGGAATCAGGATCGGGGCCACCATCATCCCATAAAGAAACGCTCTGACCCGCCCGCCGATCGAATTGACCAGAATGGCCCCCGCCGTGCCAATCGGCACCGCGATGATCACCACGGCCAGGGCCACCATGATCGTGTTGCCGATCGCCCCCCAGATGCGGTTGTCGTGCCACAGGTCAATGAACCAGCGGTCGGTGAAGCCTTTCCACGGAATGACCGTCGGCAGTTTGCTGTCGTTGAACGCCGCCCCCCCCATGACGACCAGGGGGATCATCAGGTACAAAAGGAAAGCCGTCATATAGACATGGCCCAGGATCTTGCGACTGTTGCTCATGATCCCGCCCCCTATTTCGCAATGTCGGAAAGCTTGACGCGGAACACCCGCATCGCCACCGTGACGGCCACCGTGCAGAACAAAAGCAGCATGAAGGCAAAGGCCGCCCCGGCGTTCCAGTCCTGCCCCTCCAGCATGATGCCCTGAATGGTCTGGGTGAACCAGTTGCCGGTGGGCGAACCGATGATGGCCGGCACCAGCAGCGAGCCTGCCGACAGCATGAACACCATGACCGACCCCGACGCGATGCCCGGTTTGGTATGGGGCAGCACGATGCGCCAATGAATGCGCCACCACGGCGCACCCAGATCATCGGCCGCTTCGATCTGATTGCTGTCCAGCGATTGCATGGCATTATAGACCGGAAAGACCATGAACAGCACATAGGCATAGACCAGAGTGACCACGACCGGGCTATAGCCGTCGACCCAGCGGATTTCCCGGTCTATGGCACCTATGGCCATCAGAAAGGCGTTCAGCGGCCCTTTCAGGGTCAGGATGATATACCACGCGAACGACCGCAGCACTTCGGACACCCAAAGCGGCACGAACAGCAGCAAGAACAGCGTTGCCAGCGATTGGCGCGATGCGACCTTGGCCAGATAAAAGCACAAAGGATAGGCCAGCAGAAACGTGACGAATGTCACCACGCCGGAATAAAGGATCGTCAGCACAAAGACCTTGATCCGCGCAGCGATCATGAAATGCAGCCCGAAGCTGTTGAAATCCACCCCATTGCCGAAGATCTGCCGATAGTTGTTCATCGAATAGAAATCTTTCGGCCCGCCCACTTCAAGCACCGGCAGATAGGGCCGGAACGAGGCCTCAAGCAGTTTGAAGTCGGGCAAAATGACCAGAACCAGCAGCCAGAATGCGGTCAGGCCGATGAAGCCGAAGGTCAGTCCCTTGCCAAAGCGACGATACAGATCGTTCATGGCTCAGCCCCTTGCCACATTGGCTTCGGGCAGGATCGCGGCACTGCGCGCGTCAAAGGCCATATGCATCTTTGTGCCTGCCACGGGGACCGTGCCCGAACCGTCGTTGCGCAATTCGACCACCATGTCGGTGCCGTTTTCCGTCACGGCATGGGCCGAGATGAAGTTGCCCTCGAAAGCGACTTCGCTGAGTGTGACAGGCACCGAGTTTTCGGCCCCCGGCGTGGCTTGCAAGGTCATGAATTCGGGCCGGACGTACAGCTTGCCCGCGCTGACCCCATCGGCGATACGGGCGCGGAACGTGCCTATGGCGGTGGCAAAGCTGGCCATGCCCTCGGCGCGATTGCCAATGTCACCGGCCAGAATGTTGTTCTCGCCCACGAAAGAGGCGACAAAGCCGTTGACCGGGTTGTTGTAAACGTCGCGCGGGTTCGAGACCTGCTGCAAGCGGCCCTGGGACATGACGCCCACCCGGTCCGACATGGCCAAAGCCTCGCCCTGATCATGGGTGATGTAGATGAAGGTGACGCCGGTGCGCTTTTGAATGGTGCGCAACTCGGCGCGCATGTGCTGGCGCAGCTTCAGGTCCAGCGCCGACAAAGGCTCGTCCAACAGCATGACCGACGGTTCAACCGCCAGGGCACGGGCAATGGCCACGCGCTGCTTCTGACCGCCCGACAACTGGCTGACCATCTTGTCCGCGCTGTCATGCAGATCGACCAAAGCCAGCAATTCCTCGGCCCGCTTGCGACGTGCAGCGCGGTCCACGCCGCGCACTTCCAGGCCAAAAGCGATGTTCTCCCAGATCGGCATCAGGGGAAACAGCGCCAGATTCTGAAAGATCAAAGCGGTTGGCCGCTGATTGGGCCGCTGCCCCTTCATATCCTTGCCGCCGATGCGGATGACCCCTTCGGTCAGGTCGGTGAAACCGGAAATCATCCGCAGGATCGTGGTCTTGCCACAGCCGGATGGGCCCAGGAAGGAAAAGAACTCTCCGGGCTTGATGTCGACATTCACATGGTCAACGGCGCGGAACTTCCCGAAATCGCAGCAGACATTATCCAGATCAACTCCAGCACTCATCGATCCCATTCCCCCTGGCTATTTTTGTTTGTTTGGCCCAGCCTATCACGCCTTGGTAATGGCGCAATGGATAGCGCCAGAACGCACGCCCCCATTGCTCCAGAATTTCGGACCGTCAAAAGAAACGCGCCGGGTCCCATCGGAACCCGGCGTGTCCTTCAGGCGTCCGGATCAGGAGGCCTTGTACTTGTCGGCGTATTCACCACGCTTGGCGATGAATTCGGCCGACTGATCGGGCCACCACCACAGTTTGGCCAGCTTGGCGTCGTCAAACGCGCTGTTGTAATAGGCCGAGACGTCGGGGTTCATCAGATCCGCCGCTCCCTTGCCAACCGCGTTGGACGAGAAGGCCGAAGCCCACAATGCCGCGCCTTCTGCGGTCGAAACCCACTTGGCCAGTTCATGCGCCTGATCGACATTGGCCGCGTTCTTCATCAGAACGAACCCCTGATGCCAGGCAAAGGCGCCTTCATCGGGTGCCATGTAACCATAGCCATCATTGCGCAAGTTGTAGCCGGTCGAATCCCAGCACAGGCCCAGCGTCGCGCCATTGGCGGTAAAGCCGGCGTTGGCTTCGTTTTCGCCCGACCAGAACTGCACGACATTGGCCTTGGCCTTGACGCATTCGGCAAGGGCGATGTCCCAAAGCTCGGTCATCGCAGCCATGTCGGAATAGCAGTCCTTCCACGGGCGCGGCAGCTTGCCTTGTGCTTCCATCCAGCGACCCATTGCGGTCAGCGCCGAACGCGGGCGCAAAACGACCTGGTTGGCCGGGTCAAACAGGGCGCCCAGGGTCGGCGGCTCGCCCAGCTTGGCGGTTTCCTTGTTGTAGACCAGGGCCTCGGTGCCCCAGTTCGACGGCACATAGACCAGCCCGCCATCCTTGCGGCTGCGCTCGCCTGCGGCACCATCCGCCAGACCCGGCAGATAGTTGTCCATGGCCAGCTTGCTTTCGTCCCATGCGCCCAGAAGGCCGTTGGTATGCCACGCGGCCACGGTGTCGATGGTCGGCTCGATCATGTCGATGCCACCCGCTTCGATCGCGATCTTGGCACCGGCCAGCATCGAATCCTGATCCGGCTGCTCGGTGAAGTTCACCTTGATCCCGGTGGCCTTTTCAAACGCCGGAAACACATCGGTCGCAAAGGTCGGATAGCCGGCCCAGCCCGTGAAGTTCAACTCGCCCGACGAGGCAAGCGCCTTGGACGAAATCAGCGCCGGCGCAGCCAGCGCCCCGACACCAGCGGCGGTCGTTTTCAGAAAGCCACGGCGGCTTACGTTTTTGTCGTGTTTGGTCACGTGAAAGTCTCCCTTTGTTACTCCGCATGCACGGATATCGTCGGGGGCGCGTTGTCCGGCCCCTTTCTTGTGATCGGTCTAGCCGTGCCGCATCACAGAAATGCGACAGCAGGGCCTGCCCGTCTCATGACCTTACGCTTGTTTATGGCCCGCCTGTCAACGGGCCTGTTACAATTGCCGCCGCGCGGTAAATAATTTTTCGTGACACAGCGGGTTAGACGGCGATTGACCGCCAGTTTCGCGGAAAAAGTTCCCTTCCAGGAGCCGCCGAACCCAAGGATGTTCCACGCCCAAGCGATATCGCGGAGCAGACAGGCGACATGCCCCGCCGAGTCGCCCCCTTTTGGGGCCAGCGCCGGGCACCGGGCTCAGTCCAGGGTCCGCCGATACCGCACCATGGCCGCCGCCGTGATCACCACCATGATCAGCACGATGGCCGCCATATCCGGCGCCACATCCTGCAAGTTCGCGCCTTTCAGCATCACCTTGCGGGTCAGCCGCAGGAAATGCGTGGCCGGAATGGCCGACCCGACCGCCTGCGCCCAACCCGGCATCCCCGCGAAAGGAAACATGAATCCCGACAAAAGGATCGACGGCAGAAGGGTGAAAAAGCTTAGCTGCATCGCCTGCATCTGGCTGCGCGCCAGCGTCGAGATCAGGAACCCCAGCGCCAGATTGGTCACGATATACAGATTGAACCCGATGAAAAACGCCCAGGCCCCGCCCAGAAAGGGCACATCGAAAATCGCCTTTCCCGCCAGCAGGAACAGCCCGGTCTGCACATAGCCCACCACGACATAGGGCATGATCTTGCCCAGCATCACCTCCATGGGCCTGACCGGCGTGGCCAAAAGCGCCTCCATCGTGCCGCGCTCGGTTTCGCGCACAATGGCCACCGAGGTGATCATCACCATGGTCATCGACATGATGATGGCCAGAAGGCCCGGCACGATGTTGGTGGCGGTGCGCCCCTCGGGATTGAACTGGCGATGCACCACGATGCCGACAGGCGCGGCGCTTGCGGCCCGGCGCGCAAGGGGGCCGACCAGAACCTCGGCCTCGGCCTGTTGCACAATCCCCGCCAGTGCCGCCGCCGCCGACGCGCTGGCCGATGGGTCAGAGGCATCGGCGCTTAACAGGATATCAGGCGTCAGACCCCGGACGACATCACGCTCGAACCCCGGCGGGATGACGACGATGAAACTTGCGCTGCCATCGCGCAAGGCCCGGTCGCCCGCATCGGGGCCGGTCACGACACCCAGAAAGTCGAAATAGGTCGATGTCCGCATGCCCGACAGAATGGCCCGTCCCAGCGGCCCCTCATCCGCCATTTCGACCAATGTGGGCATGTGATGCGGATCGCCGTTGATGGCAAAGCCGAACAGCAAAAGCTGCATCAGGGGAATGCCGATCATCATGGCAAAGGTCACGCGGTCGCGCCGCATCTGGATGAATTCCTTGACCAGAACCGCGCGAAACCTTGCAAAGGACAGGCTCATGTCACCCCCGCGAAATTGTCCTGCGCCCCGGACATCAGGTAAATGAACGCCTCCTCCAGCCCGCCTTCGATCTTTGACCAGCGCCAGCCACCATGGCGGGCCACCACGCCGCCCAAAGCCTCGGCATCGGTGCCCGAGACATGCAGCACCGCGCCGAACCGCGCGATCTGCACCACGGCAGGCTCGGCGCGCAACAGCGCCTCCAGCCGCCCGATATCCGCGCCCTCGACCGCCCAGCTTGTCAATCCGACCATGGCCGGGATGTCGCGCGCCGGCCCCGCGATCAGTTTGCGGCCATAGGCGATATAGGCCAGCGCGTCGCATTGCACCGCCTCGTCCATGTAATGGGTCGAGACCAGAACCGTGACACCCCCCGCCGCCAAGCGCCTGATTTCCTCCCAGAAATCCCGCCGCGCCTTGGGGTCCACCCCGGCGGTCGGCTCGTCCAGCATCAAAAGCTGTGGCGCGTGCAACATGCAGGCGGCCAGCGACAAACGCTGCTTCCAGCCGCCCGACAGCGAACCTGCCAATTGCCCCGCCCGGCCAGACAGACCCAGATCGTCCAAGGCCCGGTCCACCTGCCGCCTGCGATCCGCCATCCCGAACATCCGGCCGATGAAGTCAAGGTTCTCGCGGATCGTCAGATCTTCGTAAAGGCTGAAGCGTTGGGTCATATAGCCGACCTGCGCCTTGATCTTCTGGCTCTCGCGGCGGATGTCGAAACCCAGACAGGTGCCCTCGCCGGCCTCGGGCGTCAAAAGTCCGCACATCATGCGGATCGTCGTGGTCTTGCCCGATCCGTTGGGTCCCAGAAAGCCATAGATCGCCCCCTTGGGCACATCCATGTCAAACCCGTCCACCACCTTGCGCTGGCCAAAGATCTTGGTCAGCCCCTTGACCGATATCGCCAGTTCGGCCTGGTCCAGAGCGGGATGGGTTTTCATGGAAACAAACCCGATCGAAAAACGCGTTCGCGCGCATGCGAGAGGCAGCGTTTCGTGGTTCCATGCAAACCCATCCCGCTTAGAGCGGGATGAGGTTTCAAGGAAACAAACTCATCGAAATGCGCGTTCGAGCGAATGCGAGAGGCAGCGTTTTTCGATTCCATGCAAACTCATCCCGCTTTAGCGCCATAATGTCACCGGCTGCCCCGGCAGCAAGCCCTCGCCCCCCGATACCTGCGCCTCGGCGCGAAAGACCAGTCGCCCGCGTTCGTCGCGGCTGTACAGGATCGGTGGCGTATATTGCGGCGCCGCGTCCATCCGGGTCAGCCGGACCGAAATGCCGGCCGCGCAACCGTCGCAATCCATCTGCAGCACATCGCCCAGCCGGAACCCCGCCCGTTCACGTTCGGGAAGGTAGAAGATCACTTTGATCCTGGTGGGGTCAAAGATCGCCAACAGCGGCGCCCCGGCACCGGCCACTTCACCCGGCTCGTAAAAGCGCCGCTCCAAAAGGCCGGTGACCGGCGCGCGCAAGATCCGGTCGGCAAGGGCGATCCGCGCGCTTTCGCCTTCGGCGCGCGCCATGTTCAACCCGGCCTCGGCGGCCAGACGCTGGGCATCGCGAGCCGGCAACCCTGCCACATTCAACTGGGCCTGCAACTGTTCGACCTGGGCCGCGGCCGCCGCCAGGGCGGCCCGGTCCTGATCGGCTTTGGCCGCGGAAACCTGGCCCTGAACCGCCAGATGCTGGGTGCGGGCGAAATTCGCCTCGGCCAAGGCGCGGTCCGCCTCGGCCCGGTGCAAGGCGGCGGCAATGACGGCGATTTCATCGACACGCCCACCGGTTTTCAGATTTTCCAGATTGGCCTCGGCCTGGGCCACGGCGGCCTCTGCCGCCTGCAACGCCGCCCTTTGGGCCTGATCCTCCAACGTGACCAGCACCTGGCCCACCTGCACCTGGTCCCCCTCGTCCGCCGCGATCGACACGATCCGCCCGGGCGTCAAAGGGGCGACATAGATGTAATCGGCCTCTAGATAGCCGTTGTAGACCGGCGTGTCCGGCGGCCCCAGCCCCGGCACCACCGCCACGAGGGCGCCCATGACCCAATCCCAGACGCTCATGGCTCCAACCCCGCAAACAAGATCGCCAGATGATTTTCGATCAGCCTGTCCAGTTGCATCCCGCCCTCGGGCTGGACGCCAAAGACCTGCGCCAGCAAGAGATGGGCAAGGACGGGCCCCATGATGCTGCGCAGCGTCAGGTCGGGATCGACCGCGCGGATGAAACCACCCTCCACACCCTGGGCCACCAGCCCGCGCGCCGCAGGAAGGATCCGGTCCAGCACCTCTTCGCGGTAGACCTGGGCCATCTCCGGCGCGACACAGGCCTCGCGCAAGATCAGGCTTGGCACCGCAAAGACCGCCGGATCCGCCAGCCGTTTGGCCATCAGCCGCAGCACCATGGCAATCACCGGCCTGGGATCACCACGATAATCGGCGACATGTCCGATCGCCATGTCGGCGACCGGGGCCACGGCACGGCGCACCAACCCCGCCAGCAAGGCCTTTTTCGAGGGAAAATACAGATAGACCGCCGCTTTCGACAGTCCCGCCGCCCGACCGACAGCTTCGACCGTCGTATGGGCAAAACCCTGGGCCGAAAACAGCGTCAGCGCCGCGTCCAGCACTTCATCCGGCCGTGCTTCGGCGCGCCGCTTGAACTTGGGGGCTTTGGGGCGTTGGCTGTCCATCCCCCACTAATAACTGACCAGTCACTTATTTGCAAGGGGAGGCATGGAGTTCGAAAGGCCACCGCGGGTGCCACCGGACCAAATTTCTTGAATCAAGAAATTTGCAAAACTTTTCGAAAAAGTTTTGGTGCGGGTTCCACAGGGCGCGGGGTTTGGCGGGCGTCGGACGCTCCGCGGGGAGTATTTTGGACCAGGTTGAAATGGCAGGGTCAGCTCTGCGAAAATGTGTCAGGCCATTGATACCCCTTGATCTTTCTGGCCGCCGCTACTCCAGAACGTCTTCGGACATTTTCGCGGGCTTCCTGGCAGCGGCCGTCTTTGTCGGGGCTTTCTTGACAGCTGCCTTCTTTGCCGGGGCCTTCCTGGGCGCCGCTTTCTTGCTGGCCTTCCCGCCCTTGCCCGCCTTTTCCGCGACCAAGGCCAAAGCCTCTTGCAGCGTCACGGTTTCGGGGCTCAACTCCTTGGGCAGGGTCGCATTGACCTTGGCCCATTTGACGTAAGGCCCGTATTTTCCCGGCATGACGGTCACCGGCCCGCCCTCGGGATGCTCGCCCAGCGTGCGCAGCGGTTCGGTGGGTGTGGCCGAGCCGCGCCTACCGGCGGTCTTTTGCGCCAGCACCTCGACAGCCCGGTTCATGCCGATGGTAAAGACCTCTTCGACATCGGGCAGATTGGCATAGACGGCCCCATGCTTGACATAAGGTCCAAAGCGGCCAATCGCGGCCTCGACCACCTGGCCGTCTTCGGGATGCAGGCCCACGATGCGCGGCAGGGACAAAAGCTCCAAAGCGCGTTCCAGCGTCAGGCCTTCCGGCGTCCAGCCCTTGGGCAGGCTGGCACGGGGCGGCTTGGGCGTGGCCTCATCCGCCGCGCCCTTTTGCACATAGGGGCCAAAACGTCCGGTTTTCAGGGATATTTCGACCCCGTCCACCTCGCCCAACACCCGGTCGGCGCCTGCGGCCCCCTCATCTGCACCCGATATTGCGCGGGTAAAGCGGCATTCGGGATAGTTGCCGCAGCCGATGAAGGCCCCGCCAGAGCGCGCCGTCTTCAGATGCAGACGTCCCGTCCCGCAGGTCGGGCAGATGCGCGGGTCTGAACCATCGGCGCGGGCAGGATAAAGATGCGGCGCCAGAAATTCGTCAATCTTCTCCAGCACTTCGCCGATGCGCAGATCGGCCGTCTCGGCCACCGCCGCCGAAAAGTCGCGCCAGAACCGCGTCAGCACATCCTTGTAGGCCCGCGTCCCGGCCGAGACATCGTCAAGCTCGTTTTCCAGATCGGCCGTGAAATCATATTCGACATAGCGACGGAAAAAATTGGTCAGGAACGCCGTCACCAGCCGCCCCTTGTCTTCGGGGATCAGCCGGTTCTTGTCCTTGCGCACATATTCGCGGTCCTGGATCGTTGTCAGAACCGAGGCATAGGTTGACGGCCGCCCGATGCCAAGCTCTTCCATCCTTTTGACCAGCGTGGCCTCGGAATAGCGCGGCGGTGGCTGGGTAAAGTGCTGTTCTTGCGAAACTTTCTTCTTCTCGGCCTTCTCGCCCTGCATGATGACCGGCAGACGGCCCTCGTCATCCTCTTCGTCGTCGCGGCCCTCGTCATAGACTTTCAGAAAGCCGTCGAACAACACGACCTGGCCATTGGCGCGCAGGCCCACTTGCCCATCGGGCGAGGTGACATCTACCATCGTCCGCTCCATCCGCGCCGCCGCCATCTGGCTGGCGATCGTGCGCTTCCAGATCAGATCGTAAAGCTTGCGTTGATCCGCTTCGGCCAGTTTCAACTGGTCGGGTCCGACCGACATCTCGGTGGGCCGGATGCATTCATGGGCTTCCTGCGCATTCTTGGCCTTGTTCTTGTAGATGCGCGGGGCGTCGGGCACATAGGCCGCACCGAACAGCCTGGCTATTTCGGCCCGCGCCGCCGACACCGCCTCGGGCGCCATGTCGATGCCATCGGTGCGCATATAGGTGATATGGCCCGCCTCATAAAGCCGCTGCGCCGCCGACATGCAGGCCTTGGCCCCCATGCCGAACTTGCGGCTGGCTTCCTGTTGCAAGGTCGAGGTCATGAAGGGCGCATAGGGGTTGCGGGCCGCAGGCTTGCTTTCCACCCCGGTGACCACAAATGTTCGATTGTTGACAGCCTGAACCGCCAATTCCGCA